>NZ_JAPVYY010000003.1:0-255264 GCF_041432105.1 Streptococcus sp. 27098_8_148
ACCGATTTCTGTCCCACTCTCTATTTTTCAATGATGACAGGGCCATCTGGTGTCCCTACAATCACTTTTGAAATCATGTTCAAGAATAAACCGTGCTCTACGACGCCTACGGTGTGATCCAGTTCATTGGATAGAGCTTCTGCATCCTCGATCACCTTGAGATCCAAGTCAATGATAAAGTTACCTTGGTCGGTGACAAATCGTTGATCATCCGCCTGACGGAAAGCAGGATGGTAGCCTTTTTGCTCAAAATGACGGAAAAGATTTTCAGCCCCGTATTGCACTACTTCCACTGGAAGTTTGAAAGCACCAAGAGTTGCAACTTGTTTGGATTCATCCACGATCCAAATGCAATCTTTTGAATTGGTTGCGACGATTTTTTCCATGAGGAGAGCCCCACCGCCACCTTTGATCCCGTTTAATTGAGGATCCACTTCATCTGCGCCATCCACTGTCACATCTACCACTTCGACATCGTCGATAGCCTTGAGCGGGATGCCTAAACTTTCAGCCTGATCATAGGTCACACTCGACGTTGTGACAGCTGTGATCTGCAAGCCTTCTTCTTTGATGCGACGACCCAATTCAGCCACAAAATAATAAGCAGTTGACCCTGTACCGAGACCGACAATCATGCCGTCTTTGACAAACTCAGCCGCTTTAATTCCTACCTGTTCCTTTAGGTTTACCATCATAGACCTCCTTTTATATTCTATTACAGTATAGCATATTCTGTAATAGATTTCACTAATTATTTGAAAACCTTTCCATCTTTTAGTTCTAAAAGCAAAACCTTGCCCGTCCGCTGACTTTACGATAGAATAGAGATGAATCTACAGGAAAAGAGAAAGACATGATTACTAAAGAATTTGATACAATTGCTGCCATCTCGACTCCTCTCGGTGAGGGGGCTATCGGAATCGTCCGCTTGAGCGGGACAGACAGCTTTGCCATTGCGCAAAAGATCTTCAAAGGGAAAGATTTAAGCAAGGTGGCGAGCCACACGCTCAACTACGGCCATATTGCGGATCCTGATAAGGACGAGATTCTTGACGAAGTCATGGTGGGAGCCATGCGCTCGCCGAAGACCTTCACCCGTGAGGACATCATCGAGATCAACACCCACGGCGGGATTGCCGTAACCAATGAAATCCTGCAATTGGTCATTCGTGAAGGCGCTCGATTAGCTGAACCTGGTGAATTTACCAAGCGGGCCTTTCTGAATGGTCGGGTCGATTTGACCCAGGCTGAAGCCGTCATGGACATCATCCGCGCAAAGACCGACAAGGCTATGAACATCGCCGTGAAACAACTCGATGGTTCCCTGTCTGACCTCATCAACAACACGCGCCAAGAGATCCTCAATACCCTGGCCCAGGTTGAAGTCAATATCGACTATCCTGAGTACGATGATGTCGAAGAAGCAACCACTGAGATCATCCGTGAAAAGACCAGTGAATTTGAAGCCCTCTTGACCAACCTCCTCAAGACTGCCCGCCGTGGAAAGATCTTGCGTGAAGGGATTTCTACTGCTATCATCGGTCGTCCAAACGTTGGCAAGTCTAGCCTCCTCAATAATCTTCTTCGCGAAGAAAAAGCCATTGTTACCGATATCGAAGGGACCACCCGTGACGTTATCGAGGAATACGTCAACATCAACGGGGTTCCCCTCAAATTGGTCGATACAGCTGGTATCCGGGAGACCGAAGACATCGTTGAGCAAATCGGTGTCGAACGGTCGAAAAAAGCCCTCAAGGAAGCCGATCTAGTCCTCCTCGTTCTCAATGCTAGCGAGCCCTTGACCGATCAAGACCGCCAACTCCTTGAAATCTCTCAAGATAGCAACCGCATCATTCTCCTCAATAAGGTCGACCTCCCAGAGAAGATCGAAATCGACCAACTGCCGGAAGATCATATCAAGATTTCCGTTCTGAAAAACCAAAACATCGATCAAATTGAAGACCGGATCAATGCCCTCTTCTTCGAAAATGCTGGGCTGGTTGAGCAAGATGCGACTTATCTTTCTAATGCTCGTCACATCTCCCTCATCGAGAAAGCTGTTGAAAGCCTGCAAGCGGTCAACGAAGGCTTGGCCCTCGGTATGCCGGTAGACTTGCTTCAAGTCGACCTCACCCGCACCTGGGAAATTCTCGGAGAAATCACTGGGGATGCTGCACCAGATGAGCTCATCACCCAACTCTTCAGCCAGTTCTGTCTTGGAAAATAACAAAAATGAGGCTGGGACAAAAGTCCTAGCCTCTTAATTATTTTTGGATTGTCGAGCAAGACGCAGTGGTTGAGTGGGCTCTACTACGCTGATTTCATCAGCTTTTACAGCCCTACTCAACTGTGCGGAGGTGGGACGACGAAATCGAATTCTAACGAATTACCGATTTCTGTCCCACTCTCATTCTTTCTTTGTTTTATTTTGCTTGTTCTAATCGCTCGACGGCTTGATAAGCTTGGTAGATCAGGAAGAGCCCAGTAGCATTCAAGACTGGAATCGCAATCGGCAACTCGGTCACGATTTGTGAGAAAGGTGAATTGCCAACAAAATGGAGTCCAAACCCTGCTACTAAATATCCCCAGCCTGCTGGTGCCAGATCCTTACGTCCTCTGCTTGCTTGGACAATTAGGAAGAGCCCTAGCATAACAAGGCCTGTGTAAACCCAGTGAGACATGGGCGCATTGGCCACACGACCGAGAATCCCTGACACCGTGTAAGAGAAACCTCCTGGCAGGTCCTGACGGATATAGGCAAAGTCCTCGACGATCTGGAAACCAAGACCAGAGGCAATCGCCAAGAGGAAGATCGACTTGATGCGACGGACACTGAACAAATAGAGGACAAAGAAGATGGGAATCAACTTAAATGGTTCCTCAAAGAGGGGCGCAGCGATGGCACTCTCGTACTGGTTCCAAAAGTCGCTATTTGGAGCGATCGCTTGAATCATGTCATGGAAATAGGTATTGGCAAAGCTAGACAACCAACCGGCAACAAAGCCCCCTCCTAATAAAGAAAAGAGAACCGGTACCCAAGACAACTTCCACTTCTTCGCAAAATGAAAGAGAGCCCAAACAGCAGGAAGAGCATAAACCAAAAGGATCAGGGCAGAAAGTCCCACAATCCCGTACTGACTACCAGACATCCAGCCTTCTGTCAGTGACTGGGTCTCATAGGCTAGGCCGATCGCTAGCAAGAGTAAATAGAGAAACAAAATCGATTTGCGTTTCATAAAAGACCTTTCTAAAGTGAAATGAAAAAGGCTGGAAGACCAGTCTTTTCCGTGTAGTATCATTGTAACAGGATCAGCTTAAAAAAACAATAAATGTGGATTCGTGAGAAAAATGTAAAACGTAGATGGCGACAGATGGTTAACTAAATTTAGTTACTTAATCACCAAAGCTCCATTTTCCTCCGTTGCCAAGAGCTTCTCATCTTTATCATATATTTTAAGTTTTATACTGCTTGGTGTTTTTTGAGTTGCATTGTATTGCTTTACTATCTCTTCTTTTAAATCAAAAAGCGTCTTACAATAATCTTTTGGATTTATATTTGCTAAAGATAGCATATTTTCTGATACAGAGAAAACAAGGATCAGATACTCTTCATTATAATACACTCTCGCTATCTCATTTTCGCCATTGATTTGATTTTGAAGCATATAAGCAAATACTACATTAGGTTTTTCATTTCCAACCAATGAGGTAGGGGCTTGATTCATCCCTTTGACCACTGATTCTTTACTTTCCTTTGTAGAATCTTTTACATTCTGTTCAGTAGACTGCTCTTTTTTGTCTTCATTCTTCACTTCTTTTTGCGCGCACGACGACAGAAATAGCGAGAGAATGGTCATTGTTGCAAACATAGTTTTTTTCATAGATTTTCTCCTTTTATTTTTACAAGTAGAAAACGACCTGTAATTGACCAAAATTGCATAAGCTTCCTGTAAAAGATATTCCAAACCTTTAATCTTATAACCTAATAGGTCATTAGAACTTTAATAGTTTAAAAAATTTTTATCTAATATTATTTTACCATAATCTTTCTTACTTCAGTACTGCAAGAATCTGGCGAATCATGTCTGGATCCCCATCTGGCAAAGTCACCGTTTCAGCATGGTCCAAGATCCCTTGGGTAAATTGCGTCATAAACTCTTCACTATTAAGCTCATCCGCAGACTGTTGCCAGTGGCTCGGTACAGGATAGATCGTCACTGTCCCATCACCGTTGGATGCATAAGTGATATTTCCTTCTGCTGAATAAGAACCAAACAGATGGCGCACATCTTTTGGATAATCGACACCCAAGCCACCATTATAAATCTTTGTTCCAGCTGCACTATTTGAAATATTTAACTCTGAAGGAACGTTCTTGATCACATAAGCCCAGACACGCGCAGCTTCGACCTGAGCATCGGTGTAGCCTGGATAATCATTCTGATCCGCCTTCTTCGAAGATTTGACCTCGCTATCCGATCGAGTATTCCACTTCTTGGCCTTACTCGTCTTAGACTTACTACTGCTATCATCTGTATCTACTTGCTCCCGATCTTTCGGTTGCTCTTTCTTGCGATAGTAGAAATTGTCATCATCGCCATAAGCCGGTGACTGACCAGCCCAGATCCGATCCTTGGACTTATCCGAAGCATCGTCTTTGCCAGCTTTCTGACCCTTTGGCAGGAGCAAGAGACCGTAGCCTCCAACACCCGACTTGGCACTAACCGTCATCTCAGCGATCTGGTCCTTCTGCTTAAAGCTCGATGCATTAAGCTCAACATCCTCGCTGACCAAGCCCTTGTCATCAAAGACCAGCTCATTGCCACGCCCATCGATCCAAGTCCCCTTGATACTCGAGTAGTCCTTAGCCTTGATGGCTTTCAAATCCATACCAGACTGTTTCTTTTCCGAAGTGCTGGTCTGCTTGGTATCCGAACTCTTAGGCGACACCGTCCTATGAGGACGACCGCAGGAAGCCAAGACCAAAGCAGAAAGCACAATCACAAAACCCTTTTTCATATCAATCTCCCTTCACACACCTACTATTTTAGAAAAATAAGAAAGGAGAGTCAAAGAAAAAGAGGAGGGGGAGAATAAATTAATGACATAAAAGTCTGTAAAATTATGATTTGAATTTCTAAAGAAAAAGAAGCTCAATATATCGAGCTCCTAGACCATCATTTTTTGTTTTTCTTGTTTTGGAATCATTCGAAAGAACACAGCTCTAAAACAAGGAAACATTGATACTATCAACTCCACACATCCTACATAGACAGTTTCCCTTATTTTTTTAATATGCTTCAAAACTATATCTTGTACAAATTATTTAATCTTTCTAACTCTAATACATTCATACATACTTCTACTCCAGTACCTACCCCCTTACTATGAATAATTCCACAAGAAAACACAATCCTATCCTTACTCAAAATATTTGACAATACTACAAATGATTCCAAAACATAATTCTCTATAGTAATAAAACAATTATTTTCATCTTTAAAAAACTTTATAAATCCAATATCCTTACACCTATCACCCAAATGAAACCTAAGTGATTTTAAAAAATAATCAAAAAACACATCTCTCTCCATAGAAAACCCCTTCATTTTTAAAATATTCTGTTATATCATAAAAAAATAAGTTTTAGGACCATTCGAAACAACACGGCTCTAAAACGTCAACACTCTGTCATAAGTGAACTACTCCCCAAAAGTTAGACAGAAAAAATCTAACTTTTGGGGTGCAGTTCAACTGTCAGTTTTATCTTTTCTATCTCTGTCCCCTGCCGAAATATAAAATATGCTTAGAAAGCCTATTCTAATAGGCTTTTAGAAAATTTTGGTCTACTTTTTAGCTATCTTATTTTTTGACTGACCTTCGCTTTAATATTTTTTATCCCTCATAAATTGATTAATTTTATTCTTCTTAGTTGTTCTTTACTCCGGCAATTCCACCTTCAGGCTCATAACCGTCGGTTGTAATACTTTCTGAACAGCCGCGAGAAAGGCCAAACCGTTATCAGATGGGGAATATTGGAAAGTAATATGGATAACTTTTTTATCAAACTTATCGCCATATCTATCCACATATTGCTTGCTTTCGAGGAAGTAGATATAGTTATTGAGTTTTTCTTGCAGAATTTCCAGATGGACTGCTTCTATCTCTTCCTGCCAGCCGACTGAATCCACCAGAAGAAGCTCTAAATGATTATCAACTATACCAATAGCGTCAAGTTCGCTAGGTTCTAGTTCTGAAACAATAGTTTTTTTTACAAGAGCTTTAAACTCTTCAACATCAAACAACTCACGTTGATCTTCTATATTTGGTAGCATAGTTTCAGGATGATTACGTATATAGTTTCTATCAATATCATCTTGCTTACTTAAGGGCCAGTGCCCTGTTTCGGCATAAATCATCACCTCATATGCTTCCCTAGAAGATTGAAATGCTTTATCCATTAGTTCCTTAGTAATGGGATAGCATACTTCTGAGCCCATAGCTCCTCCAACTTCTTTAAAGAAGCTAATTTCGTAATAACCATCTGTTTCATATACAACAAATCCATCGCCTCTATGTACAATCGTATTGGAATGATTATAATCATCTAACTCATCTGCCTTTGGCCAAAGATGATGTTCACAATAAAACATTACTTCTAAAGCATCTTTTTCTGATTTTGAAACACGTTCTGCTAATTTTTGGCTAATGGGAAAGTTAAGCACTTCTTTCCCTCTACTCCACAGAATCTGATAATCATTGTTGTTTTTTAATATCGTACAATTTTTGTATTGTTGAATTTCTGTTGTCATACTATTTCTTTTTGTCTATTTCAATGGTGATACATAATCGTCTGGAAGTTTGCCTCTCCGGTCAATACATTTTTGTTCAGCAAGTGGAATTAATGTCTCAAGCTCTTCCTCAATAGGCGATGCCATCTTTTACCCATTTTCTAGTTTCTAACTCCAAATTAAAATAGAAATCTCTTCGACCAGATTTATCAAAACAATCCTCTTTAAGAGCCTCGCATACAATTCTCAGTTTCTTCTTACTTATCTCAGAAATATATAACATAGTAAATCCTGAAGGAGATTCAATTTGGTCGATTTTCTTACCTTCTAAATTATAAACCTCTAGTTCTGATGGAACGTCAAAATCGCTGGATGAGCGAAATATACTGAAGATACGCTGATATTTAGGGCTAAAGCGAAGATGATGTAAATGATGAAAACTAATCTGATGCTTCCCATTATGATTCCAATCCAGGGTTCCTTCTAGTAAATTTTGTTGCCATAACAATTTTCCTTCTAAACTAAAGTAGAAAATGATTTTGCTTACAAAGTTTTCTCCACTATAGACGATAACAATGTTCTCATCTTTATTATATTCCGCATGAATGATATCTGGTAGTTCTATCTTTATTACGCAACCATCCCACTCCCATGTGACCATCCGTTCACCGTAATCAATTTTCATCATCCTTCTCCTACTCTAACTCAGATAAATTCGAGATGTATTGTTTGCTCAGTCATCATGGAATCCACTTCCTCGACAAGTTTATCTATCTCGTTCTGTGTGATACGAATGTGGTTGTAGGTGGCTCCCAATTCTGTATACTTAACCTATATACAATAAAGCTTCCATCAGTCAACAATTCTACCTCTGCTTTTAAAGCATAGCCTTTTCATAGTCAAATGTGATGGTAGATCTTATACCAAAAATTTTCATTATTCTTCCTTTTCTTATATCTCTTTTAGGCCAAACTTGTAAATCACTTAGAAGTCTTTTAAATTTGGTATTCCAAAATGATGAGACTACCTTAAAAAATCAATGTTACGTTTTCCCCTATTATACCACACCATGGATATTTTATGACCTTTGCCAACATTTGGCTAAAGAAAAAACACTGGCGAATCAGTGTTTTACTTATCTATATTGTCCCCTGCCGGAATCGAACCAGCAACTACTCCTTAGGAGGGAGTTGTTATATCCATTGAACTAAGGGGACCGATAAAAAAAGAAGCGAGATCACTCCCGCCTCCTTGTTCGTCTTAACGACGGATTTCTTTAATACGAGCTGCTTTACCTTGCAATGCACGAAGGTAGTACAATTTCGCACGACGTACTTTACCGTAACGAACAACTTCGATCTTTTCAACACGTGGAGTGTGGATTGGGAAGATACGTTCAACACCTACACCGTTAGAGATTTTACGAACTGTGTAGTTTTCTGAGATGCCAGCACCTTTACGTGCAATAACAACACCTTCAAAAATCTGGATACGTTCACGGTTTCCTTCGACAACTTTCGCGTGTACACGAACAGTGTCACCAGGACGGAATGAAGGGATATCTGTACGAAGTTGACCTTCAGTCAAGCTTTGGATTAATGGATTCATTTTATTCTCCTATCTTTGTCAATCTTGAGGAAACTTCCTCAGCGGATAAACTGTATTTTTGTGCGTCCATTACACACAAGATACAGTTTACCAAATTTCCTAGAAAATGTAAAGAAATTTAAAGCAAAATTCCCAAAAAAATCGCCAAAAAACCAAGCAAGTAGGTTAATAATAAATAGCTATAAAATGCCTTCTTGTTACTAAGTAGTCTTTGGAGTTCATCATTCAAGGTTGAAAACGTGGTCAAACCGCCACAAAAACCTGTAGCAAGGATAAGATAGACTTCTTTTGATTCCACATGATTGTAGAATAAACCAATCAGAAAACAGCCCAAAATATTAGCTATGAGAGTTCCTAGAGGCAGTACTGAACCTTGATTATAACGTGAAAAGAAATAACGCATAAGAGCACCTAGTCCACAAGCAAGTGCTAGATAAAATACTACCATTTCTTCCTCCCTAGACAATAGGCCAATAAAAGTCCCCCGCCGACACTTAAAATTAGGTACACAAGCAAGCTAATATATCGTCCTGTGTCCAGCATTTTCACGGCGTCTAGTATAAAACTAGAAAATGTCGTTAATCCACCACAGAACCCAGTTCCAAGCGCTAGAACGACGCCTTTACTACTCCCTTTATAAACCAGATAACCTTTTACAAGATAAACCAAGCAGAAAATCCCTAGATAATTGACAAGAAGCGTCCCCCAAGGAAAATCTGGGCTTGCCGGCAACCATCTAGATACCTGATAACGAACTAATCCTCCTAACATGGCAGCTAGAAAGATTCCTAGTGAATAGAATTGTTCTTTTTTCATTTGATAGTTTTATCCTGATAATCACGCGAACGTTTGAGAATATCTGAAAAAGTCTCAACAATTGTTTCTTCGTATTTTTTATCGATGACGCGATTTCTGACTTTTTCAAAGATAACTTCTTCTCTTTTGGTATCCAAGATTAGTTTTCCTGTAGACTTTTTATAAGCAACTACACCCTCAACTAGATGCATTCTTTCTTCTAAAAGTCTTACGATTTGGTCATCAATTTGATCAATTTCTTGTCTAATAATATCTAAATCCATGTGTCTCCTCTTTATTTTGGATATAAATCGAGCCTGAAATCCATCGATCCAGCCTCTTTGTCATTAATTTGCTTTTGCTACGAGTTCTTCTGCAAAGGCTTCTAATTTTTCAATGTCTTCGTCTTCTGCAGACAAATCAACTTTGACACACTCAGAACCTTTTTCAGCACCAGTCGCAGCGAAGCAACGGTCGAAATCATCAACTGCTTTACAGAATTCATCGTAGAAGGTATCACCTGATCCTACCACACCGTAAAGTTTGCCTTTGAGATCAAGGCCAGCCAAATCTTCGTAGAAATCTTGGATCTCATCTGGAAGCTCTCCATCGCCGTATGTATAGGTCGCTACCACTGCGATATCCGCATCAAGGAAGTCCTCCGCATCCACAGTTGTACACTCATCCACATCTACTTCGACACCAAGATCACGGAATTTGTCCGCTACGATATCAGCAATTTCTTCAGTATTTCCAGTCATACTAGCAAAAACAATCTTCGCTACAGTCATAATTTCCTCCCAAAAGCTATTTCCCGTATTATACCACTTTTTCAAGCATTTTGCACGAAACCTTTCCCGATAAGCTGAAAGAAGGGACACGTTTCAAGAATTTGGACCGATTCAACCTAATCGCCCTCGTTTTCTTCTTGAATTGCTTTAATAGTTTTAATTTCTTCATCTAATTTCTTATCAAAATTAGCCTTATTTTTGAAGGGATACGAATAGGTGCGCCAAGTGTACCATTTGAGGCCTTCTTCACCCTTATAGTACCACTCGATTCTAGTAGGTAAGAATTCTTTGTTGTAGGTGATACGGACTTTGGAGAATTGGCTATCCTTGATAGAATATCTACCTTCAAATTCAGGCGGATATTCCTCTTTCATTAATTTATCATCCACAAATCTTTTCGGTGAACTTGTAATCTGATAGTTAGATTTCTTAATTTCATCAGTAGTAATTTTCTTACTTAACAGAACTGACGATAGTTCTTCATTTACTGCAGATTTGTAATACTGTTTACGATCCCAGTCCGCTTTATAACCACCATAAACTGTATCGTCTTTCACTGCCGTTTCATCATTATAGTAATATTCTTTTTTCTCAAGGTCCACCCCAACCTCAAAATGCTCATCGGTAGAATCTCCCATTTTGATCATAACAAATTGCTTTTTCTTTAAAACATTCAATGCTGATCGATTGTTACTGCAACTACTTATAAAAAACAGGGCAAGAATTGCCATCATTATTTTTGGCAAATGAAACAATAATTCCCATTTGCTTGTTAATCTTTTAATGTGTTTCATCTCTCTCATTCTAACAAAATATATACCTAAAAGGAAGTGTCTTCCTAACAATAAAGCTGGGCCCTAAATAAGCTCAGCTTTATTTCAATAACAGGTCAATCACCCTCATTTTCTTCTTGAATTTCTTTAATAGTTTCGATTTCTTCATCAAGCTTCTTATTAAATTCAGCCTTATTCTTAAATGGGTATGAATACGTGCGCCAAGTGTACCATTTTAGCCCTTCTTCACCCTTATAGTACCACTCAATTTTAGTAGGTAGAAACTCTTTGTTGTAGGTAATACGAACTTTGGAAAATTGACTATCCTTGATAGAATATCTACCTTCAAATTCTGGCGGATGTTTTTCATCTAATAATTTTTTATTGATGAATGAATCAGTTGAACGAGTGATTTGATAGTTGGAATCTTTTATATCTTCAATATTAATGTGGTGATTTAAAAGTGCTGAAGTGAGCTCAATATCCAAAGCTCTTTTATAATACTCCGCAGCACTATATTCCTGACTACCACCATACAATTTATTATTTTTTATTGCAGCTCCATGGTAATAAAAAAAATCTTTTTCTTTTAAATCAAAACCTGCACTGATTGATAATTTTTTATCATTATCTGAAATACTTTGAGTCTCAATATAACGTTTATTTATTAATATTGAATGAGTATCACTTATGCTCTTTGATGTACTCAGGGCTACGAGTATACTTATTATACCCGCGATCGCTAGGCTTAATGCCACTAGCATAACTTTTATATTTATTATACTCTTCCATTTTTTCTTTTTCTGACATTCCTTTTGTATTACGTTGCCATGCTTCATAGTCTTCATGTCCTCCTCCTTTTACAATATCCGCAAATTGACCTACATGAGCAGTTTTTTCATCTGTTTTACCCAAATCATTTTCATAGCGAAATAGTCTTTTTGCTTCAGTTCGAGTAGCTGGCTCAGGAGTACCATCCACATCAAGCATTCCATGTTTTCCTTGATAAATTCCCGAAACATCCGTATTATTACCTTTTGAAGGGCCGTAATTAAATGATTCCGTGTTAGCAATTTCCCTTAATTCATCTTTAAAATAATTATTTGGATTAGAATCATAGCGACCATTTGCTAGCTTGTGATTATCATAGGCATCCCATTGACTGTCAAACTCGCCGGTATCCAAATTCACAATAAATTCCACCATCCGGGCATTGTTCAAATCTTTTCCTTTAGCTGAATTGCCCTGAGGGACTTGAACTTTCATATTATAGGGACGTTTGAAGCCATCTTTTGGATTAAAGCGGTTATGGTAGTTAGAGCCGGTTGTGTAATCAAATTCAATATTATTTTCTTTACCATATGCTAACAGTTTCTCGTAATCATTTGCACCTTCGTAATGATTGCGAATATAGTAAATTGCTTGACGATCCAGATAGTAGCGGAAGAAATGAACTTGCTGCCTAAGTAAATCTTTTTTGTAATTAAGATGTTTATCACCGAATGCTTTTACAACATCACGTCTGAAATACATGTTGAAATCACCATGTGGTGGTAGATTCTCTGAAATCTTATGCGTTTTGCTTGTCAAATGCATAAACTGCTTTTTGTCCGTTTCTGCACCCAATTGCTTAAGAACCAGTTCTACTTTTGCTTTTGAATCTAGTTTACTACTAGCATACATTTCTGTATAGATATCGGATCCAATCTCCTTGGTTTCTGCATACAAAGCATCTCTCCTTGCATTTAACTCACTGCCTGTCTTGATATCTGCTGTTCTTTTTGAAACGCCTTTGACATAACCTTTGATGGCATCCTTATCCCAACCATCTATTTCTTTAAGGTTCACTGATTGTTCACGTAATCCCGTGAGAAATTGGTTATATTCGAAAGCTGTTACACCCTTTGGTTTCGTTGGCAAATATTCACTTTCAAACTCTTTATTCTTAATCGTTTCATTTACGAGATCTGACCAAGATAAATCCTTTGGAATAGAATACATTCCAGTATTTGGATCCCACGCTACGTTAATTTGATTGACAGCTATTTGAATAGCTTGGGCTAAAACATCAATTTCCCAGAAGATGCTTGGTGACGTTGCATTAAATGCTCTTAGTTTGTTTAATTTTTCTTGTAGTTTATTTCTAGCAGCTTTTACAATACCATCTAATATGTTTAAGCCTTGAAGTCGCTGTAATCTCTGCAACCGTTGAAAATCTCCAGCACTGGTCGATTGACTAGCTGCAATTTCATTGATCTCTGCATGAAACATAGCAATCATCCGATCACACTGTTCAATATCAGAAACCAACTTTTCTTCCTGTAAGTCCTCATCAGCCACCTCAGAGCGATAGGATTTTGGGAGCTTTTTCACACTTTCTTGTGTCGCATCCGCTAAAGCTACGCCGGCTTCTTTCAATGGCTTAACAACACTTGTCACAAAGGTTCTAAATGAGTCGTAAGCTTGGCCAGACAAGCGTGAGGCTGAGTTTTCTATTTGGGTTAATGATGTTTCTAGTGCCTCATAGGCTTTCAGTTGCTGCTCAACCATCGTCCCTGTGCTAGTAGCCTGACTATCCAAACTACCTCGATAAACTTCGATTCCCATCGTCACTCTCCTTTTCAAAGTTTAGTTTTTTTCGTTCGTGATAAATATCATTTAAATCATCTTCGATTGTTCTTTTTTGGATAGCTAATTCATCTATTTCTTCCAAATAACTAGTTGAAATTTTTCGCGATTCATGAAGGGCTTCCTCCTGAAGGTGGTCAAAAAAATTTCTAGAGGAAGGATAAGATTCAAATGCATTCCATAAAAAACGGTGTGCATCATAGCTATACGCTTCAAAGCGGTTCAAATCCTCTTCCAACTTTCTTGTTTCTTTTATAATGGCCCTTTCTTTCTGGAAAAGTTGGTCTTCTTTTTTTCTTAATTCTAACAGTCGTTGATCGTAATCCATCTTCCTACTCTTTCAACCTATTGCATGCTCGCAGCAGTCGCTTCATCCACTTCTGTAAATCCAGTTGAAACACTTTGTAGGTTGGTCCCGATTGATTCAATCGCTGCTGCAATTTCTTCTGCTTTGGTTTTAGCAGTATCAATGGCTTGATGGGCAGCATCATTACCGGATAGTTTGGTTTGTTCATCTTTTGAAGCTGATGCAACTCCCGAAAGTGTATCCCCACTATCTTTTAAAGAAGCCGCTAACTCTTGTGCTGTCTCAGCATTACTTTTAATTTCAATCATTCTAGTTCCTCCCATACTCAATCTATTCATTCATTCTACCAAAATATTGAATATCTGTAAAACCGCTTCCACTGCCCCTACATAGTGATAAATGCTTGCTGGATGGGCCTTTTTTATGTTAAAATTGACAGAGAAAATGAGGTAATGTATGAACGTAATGAATGACATTCTTGAAAAGATTCAAGCTTATGACACGATTATTATCCACCGTCATCAAAATCCAGATCCGGATGCAATTGGGAGCCAGGTGGGCTTGCGGGATCTCCTGCGTGCGCACTTCCCTCAAAAGCGGGTCTTGGCAACTGGCTATGATGAGCCGACCTTGACTTGGCTTGCTGAAATGGATGACGTCAAGGATGAGGATTATGATGGGGCTTTGGTGATTGTCTGTGACACGGCCAATACTCCCCGCATCGATGACAAGCGCTATTTGAATGGTGATTTCCTGATCAAGATCGACCACCATCCAAATGACGATGCTTATGGTGATCTGCTCTGGGTTGATACAGACTCAAGCTCTACCAGTGAGCTGATTGCACTTTTTGCTAAGGAATTAGATCTCGAACTTCCTGTTAGTGCTGCGCGTCTCCTCTATGCTGGGATTGTCGGCGATACGGGTCGCTTCCTTTATCCTGCTACTTCGACTCGGACTTTTGAGATCGCTGCAACACTTCGAAGCATTCCCTTTGATTTTACTGCCCTTGCTCGTCAAATGGATACGATCAATCTTAAAACCGCTAAGCTTCAAGGCTACGTCTATGACCATCTAGAGATCGATGAATATGGCGCTGCGCGTGTGACCTTGACACAAGAGCTCTTGAAAAAATTCGATCTACGTGATTCCGAGACTGCTGCGATTGTTGGGGCTCCTGGACGCATCGATACCGTGTCTGTTTGGGCTATTTTTGTCGAGCAGGCAGACGGTCACTTCCGTGTCCGGATGCGGAGCAAACGAAAGGTGATCAACGAGATTGCAAAACGCCATAATGGTGGTGGCCATCCACTAGCTAGTGGTGCCAACTCCTACTCTCTTGAAGAAAATGACCAAATCTACAAAGAGTTACAAGAAGTGGCTCGCACAAACGAAGGCTGAGAACGGTTTCTCAGCCTTTTTATCTTGGTAATGGGGTTTTCATTTGCGGTAGCGATTCTTAGCTCTTTCTTGCCATGGGCAAACCTTAATGCTGGAAATTTTGGTTCATACACCTGGAATGGCCTTCGCGGAGATGGATGGTTTGTTATTATCTTCGCAGTCGTTGCGATTGTCCTTGCTTGCTTGAACGATGTAAAAACTTCACTACCAAAAGGTTTTGCAATTGGTGTTATCGTATCAGGGTCTCTCTCAACTGTTGTAACATTGATCGATGTCTTCGGTGTGAACAAGTACGCTGTTAATTTCAATGGCTATGGGGTTTCAATTGGCTTTGGTTTGATCCTTGCTTTGATCGCATCAATCGCTATTGTTGTAACTGGTCTCTTGGCGATGTCAGGTGGTAAAATCACAAAAGGAACATTCGAAGAACTTTCTGAATCTGGTAAAGGATTTGCCCAATCTGTTGGACGCGTGACAACTTCTACTGTAAAAACTGCTGTAAATGAAATCAAAAAAGAATCACACGAACACACTGAGGGACAAGCTGATCAACCAGTTGAAGCACCAAAAGACCCAAATCAATCTGAACAATAATAAGATTAGATTCACCTTGGCTTAGCCAGGGTGATTTTTTTGATCATAAATTTAAATAAAATTAGTGAAAATACTTGTCAAGATCTTGGAAATTTGGTAAACTAGCTTAGTAACAATCTATGGCTCGGAAAGAGACCATGGCAGAAAGGAAATATTGCAAAATGAAAAAAGATATCCATCCAGAATATCGCCCTGTTGTCTTCATGGACACTACTACTGGTTACAAGTTCCTCAGCGGTTCAACTAAGTACTCTAGCGAGACTGTTGAATTCGAAGGTGAAACTTACCCATTGATCCGTGTTGAAATTTCATCAGACTCACACCCATTCTACACTGGACGTCAAAAGTTCACTCAAGCAGATGGACGTGTGGATCGTTTCAACAAAAAATACGGTCTCAAATAAGAACCAACACAGAACCACTTCCCTTTCGGGAGTGGTTTTTTTGATCTCCGTTTCTTTTATTGTGAACGCACAAAATAAGAGGTTAGGATGTTGATCCCAACCTCTTTTTTCATCTTAATGGAATTGCATACCACCATCCACGATAATGGTTTGACCTGTGATGTAGTTTGAGTCAGGTCCAGCAAGGAAGCTGACAGCCGCTGCTACATCTTCTGGTTCAGAAAGACGTTTCAAAGTGATATCTTTAGCGAATGTTTGCATACCCCATTCGTCATCTTTACCTGCGTTCTTACCAACTTCATGGGCAATGTCAAACATCATTGGAGTCTTGACGATACCTGGTGCGTAGGCATTGACAGTGATGCCTGAATCAGCCAAGTCACGCGCCAAAGTCTGTGTGATACCACGAACTGCAAATTTAGTACCACCATAAACAGTCAAGTTTGGATTTCCGACAACACCTGCTTGTGAAGTTGCATTGATGATTTTTCCGCCATGGCCAAGCGCTTTGAATTGAGCTTGTGCAGCTTGAGCACCCCAAATCACGCCACCAACGTTAATAGCAAATGTACGTGTAAATTGTTCTTCTGTAATTGTATCAAGTGGTGTAGTTGGCGCAACACCTGCATTGTTTACGACAACATTCAAATCTCCAAAATGGTCAACAACCTTTTGGAAAGCTGCAGCCACTTCTTCTTTTTTAGATACATCAGCAACAACCGCAAAAGCATTTTCAGCCGATAACTCAGCAACTGCTTTTTCAGCTGTTTCAGCATTGTAGTCCAATACTCCAACCTTAAAGCCATCTTGCACCAAGCGTTTTGCGATTGCAAAACCGATTCCTTGACCAGCACCTGTGACAATAGCTACTTTAGACATATGATTCCTCCTTGGTATCAACGATACCAGCAAACGTTCCTATCAGAACAGCAAGGGTTGACAATTAGTTTTGATGGGGTCTATTATAAATTTCCGACAAAACTATGCTAACAGTATACTCCTTTGTGAAAAAAGTGTCAAACTCTGGCCTGTTATTTTTTAAAAAAAGTTTATTTATATGATATTTTTATTTAGTGATAAATGAACGAAAGCGTGAAATAGAGTAAAGCTTTTAGCCAAACAGATAACTGTTCTATTCTGTAAAAGCTACATAAAAAGCCTTCTTTCGAAGGCTTCTCTTAAACTATTCGTTTGATGGGTCCCTTTAGTCATCAGATTCCGCAAATACTTGAGTGGCTTTGACTGCTTTCTTCCACCCCTTGTACAGCTCTTCCTTTCGGGATTCATTCATCTTGGGTTCAAAGATTTGGGCTGCTCCATGAAGAGATTTTAATTCTTCCAAGTCCTTCCAATAGCCTACGGTCAGACCTGCTAGGAAGGCTGCTCCTAAAGCCGTTGTTTCCAGGTTTTTCGCACGGGCAATCGCAATCCCAAGAATATCTGCCTGAAACTGCATTAAGTAATCATTTTTCGCTGCCCCTCCGTCTACTTTTAAGACAGGGATAGGAGTTTTTGCATCTACCTGCATGGTGTCGATGATATCGCGTACTTGATAGGCAATGGATTGAAGGGTTGCTTTGATAAAGTCTTCCTTGGTCGTTCCCCGGGTAAGTCCGAAGACAGAACCACGCGCCTCTTGATTCCAATATGGTGCTCCAAGACCCGTAAAGGCAGGGACCACATAGATTTCATCCTGGTTCTGGGACTTCAAAGCATAGGCCTCAGATTCAGGTGAATTGTCTATCATACGCAGGCCATCACGGAGCCATTGAATGGCACTTCCAGCGATAAAGATAGATCCTTCAAGGGCGTAGTAGACCTTGCCATTGATCCCATAACCAATCGTCGTCAGCAAGTTGTTTTCTGACAACTGCATCTCCTCACCCGTATTCATGATGATGAAAGATCCAGTTCCATAAGTATTTTTGACCATACCAGGTTCAAAGGCTAATTGACCAAAGAGAGCAGCCTGCTGGTCCCCCGCCATCCCTGCAATCGGCACTTGTCCACCGTAGAAATGGAAAGGAGCTGTCTTGCCATAGATTTCAGAGTTTGAACGCACTTCAGGAAGCATGTCTTTAGGAATGTTGAGGATTTCCAAAATCTCATCGTCCCATTTCAGTTCCTTGATATTGTAAAGCATGGTACGGGCAGCATTGGAATAGTCTGTCACGTGGGCAGCTCCATCCGTCAGCTTCCAGACCAGCCAAGTATCAATGGTTCCAAAGAGCAATTCGCCCTTCTCCGCACGCTCTTGCGCCCCTTCTACATGGTCCAAAATCCAACGAACTTTAGTCGCTGAAAAGTAGGCATCGATAACTAGACCTGTCTTTTGATGGAAGGTTTCTACATAGCCTTGGTTTTTAAGTTCCTCAGCCAGTGGAGCAGTTTGCCGTGATTGCCAGACAATGGCATTGTAAATAGGAAGCCCCGTGTTCTTATCCCAAACAACTGTCGTTTCTCGCTGATTGGTAATGCCGATTGCCTCTATTTGATTGGGCTTGATGCCACTTTCGATAAAAACCTCAGCAATCACCGACTGCACCGAGTTCCAAATTTCATTGGCATTGTGCTCCACCCAACCAGCCTGCGGAAAAATCTGAGTGAATTCCTTTTGACTAGAGCTAACTTGCTCGCCTTTTTTATTAAAAATGATAGCCCGCGAACTAGTGGTTCCCTGGTCAATCGCCATGATGAAAGTTTCTTGAGACATAAACTGCCCTCCTAAATTAGGTACTTAAAAATCTTGTTCTTTCATAAACTAGTATACTCTATTTCATCTAGAATTTGTATCCATTTTTTTAAGAAAATCCGGTCTAACATTTTCCTACTACTTCTAACTTTGTCAGACCAAGCAAAAAGAGCCCTGAGGCTCTTTTAACTAGTAGTTCAAATGCTTATCAAGATCTGCCTTGATCTAACCGATTTAAGAACTCCATGGTCGGACTGTCTTGGTAAAGCTCTTTGAGGGGAATCTTCTGATAGACCGCTATTTCATCCGCAGTCACACCGTAACGAATTAATAGATCATAAATACGATTTAAATCATGACGTAATTCATCCGTTATGAGGACATTATCGCTTGTTTCTTTTGTTTTCCAATAATAAGATGGCAGAACTTCCTTGGTTTCAATTAAAATAGTTTGCAACAAAGTCCCACCATGGCTGTCCTTCTGAGAGATATCGGCCCCAAGTTCCAACATTTTCTCAAAAACCTTGAAAGACTGGTCAGCCTTTTCCTTAGACGAATACATCTCATATTGACCATTCCAGCGTTTGATCATGCGCCGGCAGTCAAATACAGCTCGTCCACCCGCTGTTTGGAGGACTGGTTGACAAAATGGATTCAGCTCTGTCGGCTCTTCAATAAAGTTAAGATCTGCTCCTCTATCAAGAAGTAAGTCTGCAATATCTAAATGTCCCGATTTGATAGCGACTTGAAGGAGCGACTGTCCCTGATCTCTTTTAGGTTTGTCACCCGAAACAGCATTGACTTCTTCAGGCTTTTTATCCAATATCTGACGGACTCCCTCTATATCTCCTCTTCGCAACAACTGAAAGGTTTTTTGCATGGTTTTCCCCCTCTCTCATTATAGATAAGAATAACACTGTGTTGATACTTTGATCCTATCTCTAGGTTCTTCGTTAAACTGATTATAGCATTTTATGGAGTCTACATTGAAGTCCTAAAGGGTAAAGATGACAGACTCCCACCGAAAAAGTTACAATTCTATTTCTCTGATTTTCGTATAGCCACTAGCCAAGAGGCTACTAGGATTTCGAAAATAACTAGAAGGATAATCTGAGGAAGAGAACTTTGAACCAGCATAAGGACAGCCAGACTATCAATTAGCATATGAGCGAGGATACAAGGGACAGCTCCTTTCGAGTACTCCTTGAGCGCTCCAAATAGGAAGGTATTCCCTAAAATCATCAGGTAAAAGATGAGATAGTTGGACGAACCTGCTGTAATCCAAGGGAGTTGATAGATAGGAATATGCCAGAGGAACCAGACAATGGAAAGAACCATCATTTTAGGTATAAAGTGCTTACTAAAGGAAAGATGCTCTTGTAAAAACCAACGCCAACCGACTTCTTCCAGACCTCCATATAAAAAGGTCCAAGGAAAATAGAGGAAGAAGGCCAAGAGGGAGTTCCCAGTAAAGCGAACATTCATAAGCAAGATGGAAATCCCATAATAGATGACGGGGATGAAGAAAGCTAGGATCCAGGATAGGGAACTTTCTTTTTGAAGAAAAATCTTTTTGAAAAAATCACCCAAGGAGTTGACTTCACTCAACACCAGAGAAAAGACAGCAGCCACAATCATAGGAATCAAGTTCATTAGGATAAACAGTAGTGAGGTCCCCATACTACTTCCATCTGGGAAAAACCAAAGGATCACTTGCCCTACTAGAAATGTAGCAAGGAGGGCAGTCAATGCATACCAGATAGCAACTGATTGTTTTGAAATAAATTTGTTCATTTTTCCTCCTTTACAGTTACATACTTCTTTCTTGCAATCATGATTGCTAAACTAATAATAAGAATTTTACTAACGATAGATAGCCATACCTCTTCATTCACTATCATCTGAGACAAGGCATTGATACAGGCATGAGTCATGACACAGATCCATAAATTTTCCGTTTTATGATACAAGGCCGATAAGATAAAGCAGTTAGTTAGCAGACCTACTAGAAACGGAAACAATTGAATGACACCTAAAGAACCATCAATATAAAAGTATAGTAGATGCCAACTAGACCAGGCTGAAAAGGTGATCAAAGTAGCTGAAAGATAAGGTATTTTTTCCTGCAAAGTTGGCTGAAAGAAATAACGCCAGCCAATTTCTTCAATCCCACCGAAAAGAAGAGCCTTGAAAAAAAGTACTACTGGCAAGACCAACGATTGAGTGGTGATCTTACCACCTAAGATAAATGGGAAAAAGTCAAGCAACAAGAAAAAGAGCACTAAGCAATAATTTGCCAAACTGTCTTTGACTTGAAAAAAATCTTTTAGAATTTGTTTGAAACTAGATTGATGGTAAATAATGCTTGCAAGACTGCCCCACAAAGCTGATGACAAGCCACCTACAATAATAGCGATGATCCCAAATGATGATGTAAAATCAACTTTGACTCCTCCTGCTCTTAAAAACCAAACCAGAAGGCAGACTCCTAATACTTGACCAAAGGTCCCTAACAAATACATAGATAGGGCTTGCTTTCTATTCATTCGTGATTCCTTTTTCTTTCAATTAATTTCCAGTGCTATCTACCTTAAACCCATACCTGCCAGCATTTCGTTTGAGCTTCTCAACCAGAGCTTCATTCCGCTTACTTTTTCCAAAAAAGAAGGGAATAGTCTTTCCGTTTCTAAGCTCGATATAGAAAGCATAGCGAGCCCCGCCACCAGATCGTCCACGAAAAATTGCATAGGTGATTTGCTTGATCTCTTTCAGCGGGATCCTGCGACGACTGAAACACAGAGCGACATGGATATAGAAGATTCCATAGCTAATATGGAAAGGAGCAAAGAAGGGACCTCCACTACGTCTCACAATTGCCCTTCTTCTCAGGAAAAGGAGAACAGTGAAAACGAGCAAGAAAATGAGCACATATAGAATCGGAGCATACTCCATTATCTTTCTAAATTCTAACACGCTGTCTTTCATCCTCTACTTCATCTCAACCCATTTTTCATTATCCATGATAAAGGGCTTAGCCAGACCTTCGCCTGTGTAGTCTTGGTACTTGGTCTCCAAGTATTTGTAGACATCTTCCTTGGTCGTAAACTTGATGGCTTGATAGGGTTCTTCAAAGGTCAGCTTTTCGACAAAGAGATAGCCGTCCTTTGCAGGAACTAAAACGCCGACATGGCCGACAAAAAGGGTATTTCCATCCAGGTTATCATGAACGATAACAGAAAGCATGCGCGCATTTTCATTGAACTTGAAATGAGCAAAATATTCTTCCATCTTCTTGGCATGGACCTTGACATCCGTTGTCGCCTCTGTCGGAACCCGTGAATACAGAATGTTAAAGGCTTCCTTGTCTGCCTCATCGAAGATCTTCCCTTTGTCAATGGCATCATTGTCCACGAATAAAAGTTCACTATCCGCTTTCATCTTAGGAATCTCGATGCGATTCTTCAGAAGAGTATAGCTATTGATCCGGCAGTTGGTCCCGACGAAATCGCCCTTTTTCTTGGTCCACAAGTCACTGATCTTCTCAACATTGTAGTCTGTTTTCTTGAAGGTACTGAAGTCACCCGTCAAACCGACCGAGCCGACAATGCTATCGTAATCTGTTACTAGACCCAAAAACTTGTCTACACTGTCCTGATCCAAATAAGCAGACAAAAGACTCCGCACTTCTTCGACACTTGCCTTGCTATTGAGGTTGCTGTAGGTGCCCTTGTAGCGCTCCTTATCCGAACTAGATTTCTGCACAGTAGAACTTGCCTGCTTTTCCTTGGATTGCTTTTGGTTGCTACCACAAGCCGCTAAAGCAAAGATCGCCAAGGCACAGCTAGTAAGGAGCATGATTTTTTTAGATGGTTTCATAAAATGGTTCCTTCTAATGATTGTTGTAAGAATCATTTATTTTAAAGTTTCTTAAGTTCATTATAACAAGAAACAGATTGAAACAGAAAGAAAAAACATTTTACTTTTACACTGAGAATGCTAGCATTAAAATAGCTGCGGTGTTATTGACTGATGAAAAGTTGGCGATCTACTCTAATAAGAAAAAAGACAATATTAGAATTCTGGAATTCAGAAAACTAATATTATCTTTTTTATGTCAAACAAGCTTAATTTTTCAATAAAAACAATAGTATATGAAGATCATTCTTAATGAACAATAATATCTTCAGACTTTATAATATTTAATTCTTCATCAGAAATATCATTATATTGTGACAATCGATTCGCTTGGTTGGTAAAAGCCTTCTCAAAAAGATTTCTCATTTCTCTACCATTTGCAAAGTTCTCACTTTTTTCATTACTTAATTTGCTAAGGTATTGTGTTAAATAATCCCTTGCGTCGCTAGACAATCTCATATCATTTAATTTACAGAACAACTCAAAAATATCTAGAAGTTCATTTGGTGAATAATCTTCAAATGTAATACTTTTATTGAATCGAGATTTTAAACCTGGATTTGATTCTAAAAATCTATTCATGGGCTCTGAATAACCCGCAACAATTACAACAAAATCTTCACGCTGGTCCTCCATGGCTTTTAAAAGTGTATCAATAGATTCTTGTCCAAAATCATTTTCTCCTTTAGCCAAAGTATAGGCTTCATCAATAAATAGTACTCCTCCCATAGCTTCATTAATTTTCTCCTGAGTCTTAATTGCAGTTTGTCCAACATATCCTGCTACTAAACCAGATCTATCAACTTCAACTAATTGTCCTTTTTCTAACACACCCAATTTTTTATAAATTTTTGAAAGTAGTCTTGCAACTGTTGTTTTGCCTGTCCCAGGATTTCCCAAAAAAACTAAATGCTTAGAAACTTGGGGTACCTTAAACCCTCTACTTTCTCTTAATTTATTAATTTTTAATATATTTACTAAAGAGCTCACCTCTTCTTTTACACCTGCTAGACCGATCAATTCATTCAGTTCATTTAATAAATCCTCCAAAGATTCTTCTTGATCGTCATCTTTTTTATTACCATCAATTGATGTCTTATTATGTATTTCTTCATTTTTTATTATACTATTATCTAAATTTTCAAAAGCAATATTTTGAGATTCTTTATTTAACTCAGTGTACTCTTTAAGCATCTTTAAATAATTCATAAATTTTTCTTTATCAACAGTATTTTCATCTTGTTTATTTAAAGAGTAGTACTTTCCAATTTCATAGATTGTTGAAATAAATAATGACTCAATATGTGAAACCCTATTACTACTTATTTCTTTACTAAGATTAAAAAGTAATTTAAAAAATCTAGGTGTTTCTATCTCTTGAACTTTCGGATAAAGGTCAGAGTATGAAGTGTTTAGATATGTAATTTTAAAAAGAGATATTCTTTCTTCTGAATCCTCACTAGAAATGTAATGAATAAAAGATAAAATATCTTCTATCATCATCCTATCTATATCTTCTATATCTTTTGAAGATGTCTTGATTGTATTACAGATGAATAATAAGCTATCAAGGGAATTTTTAATATCAATATTCATAGGTTTCCTCACACCAAAAGAAGCTCTGCTTGTTTTATTACATTCTTGTAGATATCTGATATTTCTTTACTATCTTGATCTTTAAAGGTATCTCTAATAGTTTCATCTATCAGTTCTTTCATTTCTCTTGTACTGTTTTCACGGATAGCCTCCAAAACATGAATTTCTCCTACACACTTAATCAATTCCTGATTATCGACAACTTCCTGAAAAGCTTCATTAACTCTATCAATTAGTTCAGTATAATATATATCGACGCCAATAGTATCTAAATCCGTCTCAAATACAGCGTAATCCTGCAATTTCTCTATAAACCACTCTTCAGTTAATTCATTATAGATGCTCATCCATTTATCATGTGACGAATGCCAAACATCTGTATCTATTAGAATATTATGATTATTAAAATAATATTGCTCATCAAAATATTTTAAAGCAACAGTAAACATTGAAAGAAGTGAAAAGATGGAAACGATTAGTAGATGATTATTTGATGCAATGTCTTTTCTAAATAAGTCTGTTAGTAATTTTAAAGCAGTGTATAGTTTTTGAACTAAAAAACGCATTTGTTCTTCAGAATATGGCTGTTGACGACGTCTGCAATCAAGCATATCGGTATACTCACCTAGAACTTTTTCAAATTCATAAATAGCACGAACATCATGCTCCTGTTTGACTACATTTTTTAATTCATCAAATTGAAGCTTCATCTCTGAGCTAATATTATCAAGTTTTTCATACATAATAGCGAATCCAGCACTCGTGGCTGCTAAGTTTAAACCATTCATCACAATCCCTAATTTACTTACCGATGCAAGTTGTTGGATATTATGCATGGTAATTTGAGATATATTCATTTGATCATTAAGCATATTGGAAAAATTTTTATTAAAAACTCCAATTGCTTTTTCACTAATCTCTTTATTTCCCTTTTGTACAATATCACTTAATGCAACTTTTTGAAATGCTTTGATTCTATTTTTTTGCCCTCTAACAACTATTTCAATAATTCCTTTATCGTTTTTAAACTGATTAAATTGTTTCAAATAATCAATTACTAGTGTTTTATTCATTACTGTACTCTCCTATAATTCTTGCATCTTTGATCTTGTTAAGAAATATAATGGACAGAATTAATGAACAAACTTCGAAACTATAGAACCCTTTATCCTTTATGATTCCTTGACTTTTTTTATTAAAAATTGAAAATAAATCTTCTTCTAATATACTTTCCATACATGGAATTATGATCATTTCATCAAGACACCTGGTTGAAAAATCAAAATTGGTAACCTCTTTATTATTTTGTTTTACAATCTCTACAAGAAGGCACATCAAAATTCTATTATAATCTATTATTTGTCTCACATTATTAAACTTTAAAGCTCTTAATTGTTTAGCTTTTTCAAAATATCTTTTAGTCCTTGGAACTATAACAGACGTTATATCCTTATTCTTTCTGGTTGTTTTTTCTGGTACTCTTTTTGCAACGAAATTTTCTAAATGATTAAAATAGAATTCTAGTATTTTTTCAAATTTTTTATTATTTTTTAACTCAACCTTTTCAAAATAGTCAGTAATTTTCTCTGCTAAAATCTCTCTTGTGATTGAGCCATCTTGGATAAATTTAAAGTCAAAATAATCAGCAATCAGTGTATCTTTTAAATAAAGAAATGATTTTGACTCAAGTTCAATCACACATTCTTTTATAATTTCTCTGTAATCCATAATAACCTCTTTTTCAATGAAACACTTTATTCCTCTTGAACTACTTTAATTAGTATTATATCATGAAATATTGTTCATTTTTATTTACTAGTGTAAAAGTCTTCATACTAGTAAACAAAAAAGCGACTGCAATATTTCAACTACAATCACTCGTTCAATTGTGTGATAAAAAATTAACAAAGTATTATATAAGATTTTTTAATCTTGTGTTTGTTCATCTTTTCTTCAAAGACTTCCGTCATGATGACACGCAATTCCTCCCGTTCTTTTTCAGGAAGGTCTCTTTGACGCTTGGCCACGGCATAGAGTTCAGGATAGCGCATAGCCACACGTTCGATCGTCTTTGTTGTCGCATGCCCTCTGACAAAGAAAGGAATACGCTTGATCCATTCTTGCGGGCCAAGAGCGAGCAACTTCTTCGCCGCTTCCTTATCAGAAATCTCAGCTGTGCTCAAACCTCGATTGATTTGTTCTTGTTCTTTTTCTGTATAGTTCTAAAAGTTAAAAATGTGTTTGTTGATAAATTTGATTGTAATGGAATAACATTTAGATAAAAACATATCACTCTTATATTTTAGTTATCCCAATCTATTTTTGCATGTTCTATTGCATACTCAGCTTCTTCTTGAGTAAATTTTCTATATACAACAAGTTTTTCTAATAACTTTTCTTTCGTAATCTTACCACCGTTTGCATAAAATTCCGCTTTTTTCACAGCTTCCTCTTTCCAATCGAAATTACCTTGTTCTATGGCATAATCAGCCTCTTCTTGAGTAAATTTTTCAATATTTATAAGTTGCTCAACTAATTTTTCTTTCGAATAATGAAACTCTTGATATGATTTTGCTTTTAAAAGTGCTTGCTCTTTCCAGTCTACATTAAGCTTATTTAAAGCGTACTGAGTAGCATCCTCTGAATAGCTGCTGCCATACTTAGTAAGATAAATTTTAATTTGCTCCTTCGATAAATGCTTTTTTGACCAAGATTTAGCTTCTTCATATGCATATGTATAATCTGGATCTAGTAAAGTTGGAGGAAATAGTCTTTTCATAAACATATTCATTAATGATTCTAAATCATCCTTATTTTTTCTATCACTTGAAGAAGCGTATTCTTGTTTTGATGATTCTAAATCATCCTTATTTCCATCACTTGAAGAAGAGTATTTTTGTACAGGATTAGTCAACTGTGATCCTGAACGTGAATTTATCCATTTATTATAACTTATTTGATACTCAATTGCCATCAGAGCTAGCATTCCTGCAAATAATCCAAAAATTGTAAAAATAAATATCAAAAATTTTTTCATAATGACTACCTTTACTTGTTTTTTTCCAATGGAATCTTTCATCCTCTTGAACTACATTCATTAGTATTATACCATGAAATATTGTTCATTTTTATTTACTAGTGTAAAAGTCTCTATGCTAGTAAATAAAAAAGTGACTGCATTTCAACTGCAATCACTCGTTCAATGTGAGATAAAAAATAATAAAGGATTATTTAATCTTGTGTTTGTTCATCTTTTCTTCAAAGATGGCTGTCATAATCTTGCGGAGCTCTTCTCCTTCTTTTTCAGGAAGGTCCCCTTGACGTTTAGCCACGGCATAGAGTTCAGGGGATTGCTTGGCTACACGCTCAACTGTCTTGGTCGTCGCATGCCCTCTGACAAAGAATGGAATACGTTTGATCCATTCTTGCGGGACTAAAGCGAGCAACTTCTTCGCCGCTTCTTTATCAGTAATCTCAGCTGTACTCAAACCTTGGTTGATTTGTTCTTGTTCTTTTTCTGTAAAATCTTTTAATTCCATAGTAAATTCCTCATTTGTTTATCTAAGGACACATTATACACCTATGTAGTGAAAACTACAACTAAAGGAACCGAAAAATAGAGCAAGGGCAAGTCATCCCTCACTCTATCTCTTAATCGTAAAATCTTATGAAGGATATTAATTTCCGATTTACTGTGGAGCATCACCCTTTTGCTTTAAATAATAGTCACTTGCCTCAGTTAGTTTTTTATAATAATGATCGTAACTCTTACTAAATTGTCTAATCAGCGGAATAGCGACCTCATAGTAGTGATGGTCCATCAAAAATGTTTTCAGTTGATCTTGAATATTTTTCATTGGACTTGTTTTGTAATCATCACTGTTCAAATAGCGATCATAAATAGAAATTGTGTCCTTATTTTCATTATGCCACTTTTCATTACTTTCTATCGTAGCTATTTTAGATTCATCAGCCTCTTTTAAGTTCTTCAAATCAATAGTAAAATTATTGTTTAATTTAACCAATCTACTTGAGCATGTTCTATTGCGTACTCCGCTTCCTCTTGAGTAAATTTTCTATTTTCAACAAGTATTTCTAATAACCTTTCTTTCGAAATATTGCCACCGTTTGCAGAAGATTCCGCTTCTTTCACAGCTTCCTCTTTCCAATCGAAATGAACTTTTTCTATAGCATAGTCAGCCTCTTCTGGAGTAAATAGATCAACATCTACAAGTTGCCCAACTAACTTTTCTTTTGAATAATGAAACTTTTGATATGATTTTGCTCTTAAAACAGCCTGCTCTTTCCAGTCTATATTAAGCTTATTGACAGCGGACTGGGAAGTATACTCTGAATACCTGCCATACTTAGTAAGATAATTTTTAATTTGTTGCTTCGATAAAGGAGATTTCTCTGACCAAGATTTAGCTTTTGCATATGCCCTTGTACTTACTGGTACTAGTAAATTTTCTTTCGGTTCTGGAAAGCTTGATCTATGATGAGCCGCTTCATAAGCTCGAATATATTCATTATATATCATAGCTAACATTCCTAACATCAATCCAAACATTGTAAAAATAAATATCAAAAATTTTTTCATAATGAATACCTTTACTTGTTTTTAGTCTAATTTGTTATTTTGTGCTTAATAAAACAATATTGTCACTCAACACTAGGAGAATTAACTTCTCCAGTCACTCAAAACAATTCCTATAGAATCCTTCAATAACGGTTTTATTAATCCCTGTTTAAATATAGCAACTCATTCTTAATGATGTTAAAAAATGAGTTGGTTCCATAAAAGACTCAACATTTGTGACAGGACCACCAGGCAATGTCATTCCTTGCCTAGACTCTTTCTCACGATCCATAACAAGAACTCTATCGCCGTCTCTTACCATACAAAGATTTGTGAATTCTAGAGTCTCATTCATAGCCCTATTTCCTAGCTATGTTTCCATTTTTTCTTATCGACAGCCTAACATTTCATCCTAGTCACCTTTTAGTTGCACTTGCGTATGGGCTAGCAGGTCTCCTAGATGCCTCTTATCATTTCTAAACATTGTCATTGCCAGTAGCAAAACTGCGAGTAGAGTTGCTGAAAACGAGAGGATAATGGATAACACATCAAAATCACTATAGAAACCATGAATCGTGCCCATATGACCGAGTTGCCAAGGTAAAAATTTGATGACATTTCTAATCAAGCTAGCCTGCACTGTTTTTTTCTGGTAGACCAATTCAAGTCCCGCTTTTACCTTCCCAAAACTGCCACCATTTTTATAATCAAAGAATGTGAAAAGGAGCGTGATTGGCAAAATAGAGGTGAAAAATACAAGCCACTGCGACTGAATTTCTGTAAACTCTGGGACACCATTAAAAAAGATGATGTAAATAAGCATCGAACCTAAAAACAGAAGAACTAGGTAAGCTAAAATGAAAAGATAATCAAACAGAAATTCTGTCATTCTTTTTTTTAACGAAATAGGATTGATTGCTAACATCTTCATCACCGTCTCCCCCCTTCTCATCTCCTATTATAATATAAGGGTGCGAATAAAGATACTATTTATAAAAAGAAGCCCGCAATCTCTCGATTCCAGGCTTCTTTCTTACTAATCTTCCCTATAAATAACAAATCCATTTGGTTGGATGATCAATCGATCATCGGAAATGGTCCCATGGCTGATCAGATCTGCTTGTCTTCTTTCTAATACAAATTCTTTCTTAGAGTGGTTAAAGTAGGCTTTGAGAATGTGACCTTCATGCTGCCATTCTACTGCCACTACATCTGGCTCTACTTCTTTCAGACTCACTTTACCATGCTGGATAACGCCCGCTACTTCTTTTCGGAGCTGGATCAAGTCCTTCATAAAGTTCAGCATGTCATTGTCTGCTGACACGCGCTCCCAAGGCATGACACGCCGGCAATCCGGGTCTGGGCCGCCGATGAGGGCTAGCTCCGTCCCATAATAGATACAAGGCGTACCCCGTTGCAGATAGAGGAAGGTGAGAGCAGACTTGACAGACTGAAGATCCCCTTTGGCCGTCGTCAAGATGCGCTCTGTATCATGGGAGTCTAAGAGGTTAAACATCACCTCAGAAATCTGCTGCCTGTAATACATGGACTGGCTATTGATTTCCCAAATGAAGCGTTGCGTCTCCTTATGCCCCCGCAGGAAATAATCCTTGATACTTTCAGAGAGGGGATAGTTCATCACCGCATGGAACTCATCGCCCTTGAGCCAAGGTTGGGACGAATGCCAGATTTCCCCGAGGATATAGAGATCCGGCTTCTTGGCCAAGACCGCTTTACGGAAATCCCGCCAGAATTGATGGTCGATCTCATTGGCCACATCCAGTCGCCAAGCATCAATATCAAACTCTTCAATCCAGTAAGTCGCCACCTTCAAGAGATAGGCCTTCACCTCAGGATTAGCCGTATTGAGCTTAGGCATAAAGCCCGCAAAGGCAAAAGCATGGTAAGATAAGTTGCGACTATTCCACAGATTTTCTGAGGAGACAGGGAACTCTTTGATATGGAACCAGTCCTTGTAAATCGAATCCTCCCCGTATATGACCACATCCTGCCATTGGGGTGAATCATAGCCAATATGGTTGAAGACGGCATCCAGCATGATCTTCATCCCACGCGCATGGGCCTCTTTCACTAGCTGGCGGAAGGTCTCCTTATCTCCAAAATGTCGATCAATTTCAAAATAATCAATGGTATCGTACTTGTGATTGCTCGGCGATTCAAAAATCGGGCAAAGATAGAGCCCTGTAATCCCTAGATCCTGCAAATAGTCCAAGTGATCGATGATCCCTTGCAAATCACCACCAAAGAAATCCAATACTTGAGGAGCAATAGAGGCATCCCAAGGACGAACACCTTCTGGGGAAATGGCTGGATTCCCATTGGCAAAGCGCTCAGGAAAGATTTGGTACCAAACCGTCTGAGCCACCCAATCTGGAACAGCACACCCATCAATCTCATGGATAAAGGGAAGCTTAAAACCGTTCATGACGAAGTCCAGGTTCTCCTTGTTGTAGGCTGCCACACCCCGATCTCCGTACAAGACCTTCTCTCCCGCTGTGTCCTCTAATTCAAAGAGGTACTGGATCCGGGCATGGCGGACAGATACCGACACTTGCCAATAATCAAAGAGGTCGTCTGTCGTCACCTTGTCCATTTCCTTAGTTGCCTCATAAAGATCCTCTATAAAAACAAAGGGATCCCCATAGTGCAAGACAATCCGTTTGATATCTTCTTTCTTGGTCCGGATGCGAATATGGAGCTGGCCATCCTTATAAAGATAGGCGTACTCTGATTCAGGCCTGTGATAAATCGCTGTTAATTCCATCTGTCTCGTCTCCTACTATACTCTCTTTTCATCATTTACCGTTTTATGCAAACGATTCCATAAACTATTTCTAGTATACTACTTTATAAAAACGTTTGCAAGATTCTGAGAGATAATTTTAGATTACAAGCTTTTTAAGATTGTAATGCAACACAAAAAGCCCAGCAATTGGGCTTTCTCATTATCAAAATAACTTATACTCATTCCTTACTTGTATGCCGCTTTCCAAGACTTAGCGCTTGCTCTTCTGACATTTCAACTACTTTCGCAAAGTTGGTATTTCGTGGCATGCTATCTTTAGAATACCAATAAACATCCGCACTCCCATTTCTGGCCACATAAACCACTGGAGCTAGTTGAGGAGTTGGTGCTGCAGGCTCGACAGGTTGGACTGGCTGAGCTGGCTCTACTGCTTGACTCGGTTGAGGGGCTTGACTTGGTTGCGTCTCTACAGAAGGGCTAGCAGGTTGAGGTTGACTACTTGGTTCTGTCGGCACTAAAGATGGCTTGGCAGTCCCCTTCAGATAGTCAATGGTCGCATTCTTAGAGTAGTTATCCAAGGTAACGGTGGTAATCCCATAAGCATCTACTGACTCTTTGGGACTACTTAAATTGATTGGTAGAAGGTTGCCATCTCGATCAATTCCTACATATTGCAAGGTCACCTGCCGAGGAATCAATTCATCCCCCGTATAGACAGGCGTCACCTTATAATCCAGCCAATAATTGGGGTGGGTGGCCAGCCAGCTATCGAGTCGTTTCTCGTAGTAGAGCATGCCCTCCACATTACTATCCGCTGTCCCTTTATAATTCCCCGTATTGGTCCAGGCAGTTAGAGGAACCAGATTTTTCCCTTCATCGGTCAGTCCACTAAATTGATAACCAATCAGATGCCCTCTATGGAACAGCCAGGCCTTCTTCCCTTTGTTTCCATAAGCAATCTTATAATTGTGCCAGCCAACCGGATTATAGTTGAGACGTGGTTCTCTTTTTTTCTTTGGCTCATCCTTGTCCTGAAGCTGAATATGGGCTGAGGTCGCACGACCTAAATGATCAAAATCCCCCAGTACAAGCTGCTTACTGCCATTAAAAGGCAGTAGATGAAGGCTCTGGTAATCGAGGCCCGTTTGCTGAGCTTGAGCCCCTTGAACAACGGCCAAGGACATAAAAACCGAGACCAGCGTAACAATAACATTTTTCAAAAACCGTTTTGTAACCATGATTGAAACTCCCACATTTCTATCTAGTGATATTATAGCAGAAAAAACGGTTACAGACATAGAAGATAGGCAATTTATTCTCCTATTTCAATTAGATTTTATAATGAGTTTGTTTTTACTTTAATATTCTTTAGTATATAAAATACGGACTATTATTTTAATACATAATATGATACACAACTTTCCTAAATCAACTTATATTCATACCACTCTTCATCTACTTTCTGAAATCCCAAAGCCAAAAACATTCTTTGACTTTGAGTATTAAAAGGATAAATTTGAGCGGTTACCTTAACCATTTTTTTCTCTCTGGCCAACTGTATCATTTCAGAAATACATCGTCTTCCGATCTGTAAATTCTGATACTCTTTGCTGACCACTATTGAAAGTTCCGAGTTATCTTGAAGTGTCACATCTCCAACCAACACTCCCTCATATTGGATATAATAGCACGAACCATGTGAAGTTAGGTAATCATACATTTTATGAAGTTTTGTTACATCGTAAATCTGATCAGTATTATCCACTTGTTTGCAAACCTCACTATCCTGATACCAAAGAAGGGAGATGGCATCATTCCTATAATAAGGAATAAGAGTGATCTGTTCGTCTACTATTCTATTCATTCTTACTTTTTCTTTCATCATAAATGGTTTCTATTTCCATTTAGCTCTATCTTATCAGAAAAATAACCGGTCTTATTTCTGATGGATCTAATCCCGGATCACTTTGATTTTTCTTCTATTTGCAATGAAATTACTCAAGAAACTAATCATGGTAATCAGCCCAATGACAAGAGGGAAAATAAAAGTGAAATACATTTCAAAGCTTATCTTATTTTCTTGTAGCAATCCTGTTCTCCAAAGACCAATCGCAACAAAAATAGCTAGTCCCATCACAATCAAGGTTTGAAGGAAAGTTCTTTTTAGCATCTTTTTCTTTGCCTCTCCTACTTCATCTTCTGAAACCTCATAGATGTCGAGTTCCAAACGATGAATCACTTGCTCTTGTTGGTACAGGGAGTAGCAAAATACTAAAAACGTGATCACACTGACATAATCCGTATTAAACATGAAACTGAGCAGGAATCCAAGGATAATTCCCGACATAAAGAGCATGTACATGTTGTTCCCAAAAGTACTCAATTCTTTTTCCTTGTATTCGTCAAGCTCACCTGTAATATCGTAGAAAGCTTTCACACATTTCAATTGCCAGTTTTTATTCATCATCATCGATCCTCCAAAATAAAGAATTCAAATCCGTCCCAAGCTCTTTTGCTAGATTGATACAGAGATCTAGGGAAGGGTTATACTTCCCATTCTCAATCATATTAATCGTTTGCCTGGAAACTCCAATACTTTTTGCCAAAGCCAATTGAGAAAGTCCAAGATTGACTCTGTATTCTTTCACACGGTTCACTTGGCACCTCCTAAATGTAAATGTGTCAAATATATTTGATACATTTATTTTACAATACTAGTTGCCGGATGTCAACTATATTTGACATCATTTCCTAAAACTATTTTCTCAACTTTAAAAGCATTAAAAAACGATAGACGTCTGTAGCTATCGTTGTGATTTCTTTTATATACTATCTAGAGGTTTCTTCCGATACTTCAATATTCCCCATCAACCAATTGGACATCTTTTTTCCCTTGTCTTTATAAGGGTTGGGAGGAAACAAGGTAAATGGGGGAATGCTGGCATCGGGGAAGAATAGTTCTACGTTTATCGTTCGCTCGCGATTATGATTGACGTAGGCTGTAAAATAGATATGGTAATGTCCACTCACATCACCACCATTATCATACTCGCCCCTAGCAGTATTTGGTAATAAGGTTACAGATCCTATGTCCTGCTTTTCCTGGGCTAAGTGTGCGATGATCTCACTCTTAATAGCAGCCTCATGATTTCTGACGAAATTCCCATCATCACTGTATCCAGGATGCTCACTAAGAGAATAGAAAACAATGACCATCAGAAAAGGTAGAGAAATTAAAAAAATAATTAGCTTATTCGATTTTAACATGGGGGTCCTTACTAATCTGAATCAATATTAAGAAATCTCACCTTATAGCCATCTTTGGTATATAAAAATTCTAATTGAAGGGTCATATCCACTAATTCTGAATTAGAAGTCATCTCATAGTCAACGGCAAACCCAGAATGATCATTATAATCATAAATCTCCAATTGAGAATACTCATAAGGTGGATGGAAATTACATGCCACTCCATATTCATCAATCGTGTCAAAATCATTTAATTCAAGTGTTTTTTCAACATATCCAAAGAATTCATTTAAATCGTCAATCTCAAATTCGTCAACATAATTCTTTATATCTTCATAATTTTTTAAGTGAATATCTTTTAAAATATTTGTGATAACCTCTATAACTTTTTCTATTTTATAACTATCATCTCTCTTTTTAAATCTATCGAAAAATCCCATAGGGAAATCCTTTCTCACTGTACATATTAGTTTACTGAGATGTACTTATTCCATCGCTTTAAGGGCCTATCCAAATAAGAATAAGCCTGATTTTTTATCTAATCTAGGAATTATGAATTAATTGCACCAATTCTACTTCTGAAAGATATCCATGATTGTATAGTTTACTTAACAAGGCTTCATCTACGGTAATTTCATAATAATCTGTCACAAACTCATGAAATCTCTCAAAGCTATCAAAGAGGTAAGATAGCAACCATTCTCCGCCATCCTGATCTTGGTAAGTCTGTTGATGCGCGTGACCGTCATACCAGATAAAGAAGGTTGTTTCATCTTTTTGTTCTTCTGAATAAAGTGAGACATACTTTCCATCCAGTCCTTTATAAAAACTATCGATGATATCTTGATTCCACTCGTCAGCACCAAACTGGCTTAAACTACTTTCATGATCAAAGCCTTTTATAAGGATCATTTTATCAGTCAAAATCACATCTAAAGAATCACCAGATCCATTATCAATAAGATAGCGGACTCCATAGTCTCCCTCAGTCTTAATCACGAGTCTGAGCCAATCCTCACTCGGATCTGTCAGATATTCGTCAATGACTAGCAAGGCATCTAAGCGAGTCTTTATCTTGTCCCAATTAATCTTTCTCATCTCTAAAAAACCTCCATCTTATTCTTGCTATTTATCAAGATCACAAGCCCTATAACGAGCTGTTAGATAGCCTGAAAAGCTAATCTGAGGGATATTCCACTCATTGGGCAAATAAATGGAACAATCTACCTGATCACTTAGAGGGGAACTTGCTGAGAAGACATATCTTCCCAAATCCTCATTATTAGGATTTCTTTCAACTTGACTCAATCTGCTAGTATTGAACCAGTTTTTAAACAGTAGCCAGATTTGCTCGGCATCTTCATTAGATAACGTGGTTTTCAAGTTGTAGCTGATTCCGACCCTACAACTTTTTTTGAATCCTGACTCATCAGCCTTACAAACTTTTATCGATCCCTTATCATACTGCCAGTTATCACTATCTAATAGGGGAAATTGAACAGATAGATTGTCTTTAAATCCCTGCATAGTATCAAACAAATCTTTGGAGGCAGCTTCAAATAATTCTAGTTCATCCATAGTCTTCTCTTTAATTTTCATAGCTAATCACATTTCGATTTAATCTGCATCAACCCAGATCTGGTATTTTTGACAATGTAGACATCTAAACAAATAACCACAGATAGGCCCGTCTTTAACCAAGTAATCTTCTACATCTTTATATTCTTCACGCGCTTCGTAGTCTGCCAAGACTTGCTCAGCGATTCCCATAGCTTTCAATTCTCGAGTTCCAACTGTACCCAAGTAAGCACAGTAATCTTGGCAACAAGAAAGCCAATATTCTCCCTGCCAACTAGAGTAGCCTGGGGTCTGACAAAAAAGCAGCTGATTCTTTTCTGGATCCAATTCACCTTGCCACTCGGCATCTTGGATAAATTCTGCATCGAATTTCTTAGCTGCTAGCCCACTTTCAATACAAGTTGGGCAGAGATGTTCTATTTCTTCAATACTATAGGGTCTAAGAGCATAATAAACATTACTTTCATTCCCACAAGATGGACAAAGCTTGGCTTCTCCTTCAACAAATGAACCTGTAGCTAAGGGATCTGGATGATAGAGAAAATGAGGCAAGTTTTTTAACAAGTCCTGTCTTTGCTTCTTCTCTTCTTTTCTTAGAGGACGAGGAAGGGCAAAACGATCGCCATGACTCTGACTCATTTCTTGTAAACGGTTCAGTTTCTTTAATTGTTTTCGGTCTGGTTTATCTAAGATTTCGGTAAATAAGCTATAGGCACTAGTGTAGAGACCCAATTGGTCATAGAGGTCAACTAAGACTTTTTTAGCTTCTAAATCCTCAGACTTAGCTAATTCATCAGCCAAATCATAGAGTGCCGCAACACTGGAAGAATTTCCATCTTGTTCCAGGTATTGCTTTTTTAAAGTAATATACTTTTCTAGAAATGGATTCATGGGACTACCTTTCTAATGGAATATAAAAACCTTAACAAATAGTCACTAAGACATTCCCCTTGTGGTTTAAGATTTCCTTGTAAAAGTCTTTCATTTTGACAAAGCAGGTTAAAATATCATCCTTGATTTCTTCCTCTTCCTCAAGATAATCCCAAATATCAGGATACAAGTCGGCTTTCTTGCATGCTTCCATACTAAAGTCTTTCAAAGCCTTGTCCATATCAAATTCTTCTAAAGCTTGACTGATAGCCGCAATTCTCGATTTTTCAGTATAGGCGATATATTCAGATACATCCTCTAGAGGAGTCACCCCTAAAACAGCTTCTCTCAAGGGATTGTCATCCAAAAATTCTGAACTACTAAATCCTGTCATAACAAAGAGAAGAGCATCCCACATTTTGTCGATATCTATTAAGATATCATGAGTGTCAGCGGAGTCCTCAGCAAAGTCTAACAAGTCATCTTCTTGGTTAGAAAGAGCTTTTATTTGTTCTAATTCATTGTCTGGTAAATATTGATAATTGGCAATCATTCCCATGATTTTTCTCCTTTGAATCTTGTAGGATAATACTGATATTTCTAGCTCTATTTCTATAGAAAATGCTATAATGGAGCTAAGAAATTGTTTTATTGAATGTTAAATAAAGGGAAATAGTAATGTTCACTAGTATTGTTTTGGGTTTTTATGCTCTTTTCTTTCTATCCTTGTCCTTTACTATCTATCTCTATATCAGACTTGTAGTTGCGGTTAAAAAAGGCAAAGACATTCCCAAATGGATTTACAAACTTGGCCATGCTGTTCAAGGAAGAATTCACGTTGACTATGAAGAAATCACTGATGCTAACGCCCTTAAAGAGATTCATTGGTTCTTGCTGATCTATTTAATCGTAAATCTACTCGTATTGGCTGTCCTCTACTATCATAGTAATAGCTTTCCTCAAGCCATTTATGAATGTTTGAAAAAACAATTTTTCATCGTACTTGTTAGTATGGTTTTAAAAAGTATTGGTAAATTTGTTGTACTGGCTATAAGCAAAAACTTTCATAACAGTCATGTCTATGCATCAACCAACGCTGTTATCGGGACAGCTTTTTTAACAAGTTATGTTTTTATGTTCTGCATGATGATGAGTGGTCTTCCAGCTCAACCAGTTCCAGTAACCATTCAAGATACCACTGTCATCATCGGTGAAACCAAGGCTTCCGAGCTTTTAGACCAAGGCTATACCTTTGGAGATAAAGGCGCAGAGAGTTCCATCACCAATCCCAAAAACGACCACTTCTACTACGGTCAGCTTCTTGAAGTCAAGCGGGATGATCAGTCCTGTGGCTTTATGAGCCTTACTCCTACGGGAAGAGATACTGATCAACTCAAAAACTGCGTCATCACCTATTACAGAACACCTAAGGATAGCAAGCAACTAGAAAAAATTTCCATCAATCATGTCAAGCTAGCAAATCTCAAACTCCAAGACTTTCAAACACGAAAATTAATCGATATCTTTGAAGTCAATCCGGCTGATTATAGTGTCTCTGACACAGATGCCAACTTTATCCTAACCATCCAAACAGCAGATTACGACCTCTGGAAAAGATATCGGATTGAAGCCAAGTTCAATTCAGATGGTTCCCTAGATAGTTATGGTGTCAGGGCCCAGCATAGTCAATGGGAATGATTGACCATTTCCCCTTTTATTACATAAGCGTTAAACTGGAAAAATATCTTCGACAAGTTTATAGGTTTCGATGAATCTAAGGCCAGAGGAACCTTTATCTCTAGTGATTTCTTCATAAATATCTTCTAAATTTTGGGCAGGTGCTAGCATCCAAAGACTAAAAGGTCTAAGTTTCACCTGTCCAATTTTTTCAATATTTTCTAATAATTGCCCTAAATCTTTGTGATTGAACCAGCAATCTGTAACGAGAGCAAACTTGGTATTGTCCATCTTACAGGAGATTTGACTGGTCAAAAAATCATCGATGGTGGGCTTTTTTGTCTGTAAGAGGCGCGTGCAAGCCAGATGATACTCAAGCTTTCTAGGACTCTGATCAACCATAGATACAAAGACAAGACCATACTCATCTTGGAACTTAACAGTAAGGAGATCTCCTTCTTCAAAATAAGGTTTACGTTTAGTTTTGGCTTTAGTGACCTTTAGAGGTCTAGGATTTTCAGTTTGCAACTGGATAGCAAGTTTATCCAAGACCTTTTGCCTTTGCTTCAAAGCCTTTGAATCTATTTCCAACCAAAATGGATCAGCCCCTTTTTTGAGAAGCTCCAAGGTTTTATCTCTGATATCGTCTGTCAGGTGACCAATCTTCCACAGTGCATAAGCAAGAGCAGTCCAATAAATTTCTGTAAAAAAGTCTGTTTGACAGTAATCTTTTTCCGCATCGAGAATATCCTTGATGATATTCGCTACATGTTCACCGTCTCTATAGCGACCGACTACTTCATTGTAAATGTCATAACCTTGATCACTGTCAATGATTTTAACGCCATCAATAGCCATTCTCAACTCCTAATGTTCAATCGACATCTTATTGATAAATCTCAAAGCTTATTTAATCTTATGCTTGTTCATTTTCTCTTGGAAAATAACTGTAAGAATTTGTTGCAATTCTTGAGCTTCCTTTTCAGGAAGTTGGCCTTCTTGTTCAGCTACTGCATACAAGTCTGGATACTCGAGCGATACTCTCTTAACAGTACGTGTAATGGCATGTTTTCTAACAAAAAATGGAATCCGTTTAATCATATCTTGAGGAATTAATGCGATAATCTTATTTTACAAGATAGGTTTTCCTGATTTCCATTTTCATGATAGATATTTCTCCTTAAGAAGCTAGATAGTGCTAGATGTTTCTCTTTACTGATCAATCCGTCTACTCAAGCAGTGGCATACACTCACAAAGAACTTTGTTTGACTATTGAATATCTTCCATCGCTTCTTTCACATATTCTTCGACATCTTCAATCTCTGTAAACAAAGGATCAAGGTGACAAAAGAAGTGCCAATCTTCGGCGCCTCTTTTTCTGTAGAGAATCGCTTCGCCGTCTTCACTTCCAAAAAAGCTTCTGTCGACTTCATAACCACTACGCTCTAAGAATTCCTTCGCCTTGCAGAAGTTTACTTCTCTGGCTTCGACATAGGCTTTCACTTCATCGTTGTTAATGACATACGCGTCGATTAGCGAGTGCCCTTCGATCATTTTATCGTTTTTAACGGATAGATTCGAAATTTCTTTCCAAATAATGTCCACATTTTCCTCAGAATTAAACGAAAATCTAGATAAAGGGACAATATTTCCATTGAAGACAATCTCCATATAATCCGGTAGATTTTTTGGATTAAAATACTCCACATCAAAACTATCTTCTTTTTCTAAAGTATATCCCGGGATTTGCGCTACAAAGGCTCTTCCCTCTTCTAAAGAATCAAACACGACTAAATCTTTTGAATAATTGTTTTGGTAAAATTCTAATAGATACATCATTAATCCTTTCAATATTTAGATAGAAGATAGTTTTTTAGCAAACTAATATACTCAACACGTGAGGATAGAGATTCAAGCATTATTTTTACTAAATAGGATTGATTGCTAAAAATTTCACCAGCTTACCTCCTCTTGTCTCATCCTCAATTATAACACGTTTCCACTCACATATCAGATATTTATTATTGGACCAAATAACCTTTTGAAATAGAAAACAAGCTCACCAATTCATCAAGTCTATATTTTTTATGAGATTCTTCATTAATGCTAAAAGATTTACAGTTTAAATTTTATTAAAAATCCTTGTTTATGACCTTACGTCATGATGTATAATAGGTATGAGGAGGTGGGTAATGATGGCTAAATATAGAGCAATTCCGGAAGGATTTATGACAGTTGGGGAACTTGCTAAGAAAATGGGCGTTACCATCCGTACTCTACAATATTACGATAAAGAGGGGATGCTTTCCCCATCGGCAGAAAGTGAGGGAGGTCGCAGGCTTTATACCGATAAAGATATAGTGCTACTCCATCAGATTCTATCATTAAAATCATTAGGCTTTTCTCTCAAGGATATAAAGGGGCGTTTGATCTCTTTGAAAACACCTGATGATGTTGCCAATGCTCTTACAGAGCAAGCAGATATTCTTCGTAAAAATATTGAACAACTTAAGGATTCTTTAGTCGCAATAGAGCAGTTAAAGGCAGAAGTTTTACAAATACAGACGGTCAATTTTAAGAAGTATGCAGACATTATTGTCAATCTACAGATGAAGAATGACTCCTACTCTCTCATTAAGCGCTTTGATGATAATACACTCGACCAGATACGCAGTCGATTTGACAAGAAAAGCGGACTTGACTTTATGGACAGATTGAACCGCCTAAGTGATCAAATCGTAGAGCTTCAAAAAGAAAACGTACCAGCTGAAAGCGAACAAAGCCAACAGGTTGTGAAAGAATACTGGGGCTTGATTATGGAGTTTACAAATGGTGATATGAGCATGCTTCCTAAGTTGATGGAAGTTGGTACTATTGATACCGCCTCAAACGCTTGGGAAGAAAAGCAAAAAATCGTCAATGATTATATAGGACCCGCCCTACAAGTCTATTTTTCAAGGCTTGGAACAAATCCTTTTGAGGAGGTAGAACCATGAAAAACGCAATAGAGGTTTCTGGATTAAAGAAAAGTTATGGTAGCAATATGGTTCTTAGTGGTCTCGATTTTCAAATCAAACAAGGAGAAATCTTTGCTCTGCTCGGAGTGAACGGAGCTGGTAAAACAACAACGCTTGAATGTATCGAAGGTCTGAGAAAATATGACGAAGGCACTATAGTTGTAAATGGGAAAACCGGAATTCAACTACAGTTCTCCTCTCTACCCGTCCACATCAAACCAATGGAAGCCATAAAGCTCTTTGCAAAATGGAATCATACATACATTGATGATGCTATGCTAAAGGCCCTTGGAATAAAAGAAATTGAACAGTCGCAATACATAGAATTATCCACCGGTCAAAAAAGGAGATTACATCTTGCTCTTGCACTTATCAGTAACCCGGATATTATTTTTCTCGATGAACCGACAGCGGGACTTGATGTTGAAGGACGACTATCTCTCCATGAACAAATCCGAAAGCTCAAATCACAGGAAAAGACAATCGTCTTGGCAAGCCACGATATGGCCGAAGTTGAAACCCTATGTGACCGCATTGCTATTTTGAATAGTGGAAAGATTGTCTTTTGTGGTACTCCTTCAGAACTGACAGACAGGTTGGGAAGAAAATATTTCATCCATTTAAAGACCCGGGACGGAGAGGAATCTTTTGAAACAGATACGATCGAGGATAGCTTAATTTCATTATTGGAAGAATGCAAACAGAAAAATATCCAGATATTGGATATCAAGGTTGATCGTGGCACACTGGAGCAGCATTTCATTGAAATGGCAAGGAGGGGTTTGGAATGAATGGTTTTTTATATAGCCTAACATTACAGTGGAAATTGGACATACGAAGTAAGTCTCTCTTGGTTACTTACTATATTGTACCGATTATTTTCTTTCTTCTCATGGGTGGTATTTTTACTTCCGTTATGCCTGAAATGGGTAGCACACTTATACAGTCAATGATTGTCATGAGTGTTTCAATGGGAGCCTTTCTCGGTTTACCGCCTTCCTTGATTGAAACATACGGAAGCGACATAAAAAAGATTTATAAAGCAAATGGTGTGCCTATTCATTTAGGATTGGTGACCATAGTTCTCTCTGCCTTTGTTCATTTGATAATGACTTGCATAGTGATCCTACTACTTGCTCCAATTTTATTTAAAGCAAGTCTACCAAGTCAATTTCCCTTATTCTTTCTCGCGCTTGCCATCTACATTTTTGTATCGTTGAGTATCGGAAGTATACTGGGCCTTACTGTAAAAAATCAAGCAAAGCTGACCATGATAGCGCAACTTGTATTTTTACCCTCAATTATGCTCTCAGGAATCATGTTTCCCATCACCTTACTGCCTGATTTTCTTCAAGCAATCGGGCGTCTTTTCCCCGCTTCTTGGGGATACCGCTTGATGCTAGATCATGGTTTTGGTCTTGAAAATCTTTGGTATCTGATTCTTGTATCTTGCATTGCAATAATATCATCTATCCTCCTGTTGAATAAACAAAAATCTAACTAGATGCCTGAATAATTCCATGCCAGCTTTTACTTTAAAGCAAAAGCGAGATAGATCGTAAAATCAAATGAAGAGAACACCAACAAAAAATCATCTGTTGGTGTTCTCTTCATTTTTAGATTTCTGAAAAAACCTCTTGTCCATGTATCAGTAGGTACCCTTTAACTCTATTTTTCATGAACATTGTTTTATAAACAGTAGATTACAGTCTTAATATATATGGAGATATACAACTGTTCTATATCAACGTATATTCATACAACTTTTCATCTACTTTCTGAAATCCCAAAGCCAAAAACATTCTTTGACTTTGGGTATTAAAAGGATAAATTTGAGCAGTTACCTTAACCATCTCTTTTTCTTTGGCCAGCTGTATCATTTTAGAAATACATCGTCTTCCGATCTGTAAATTTTGATACTCTTTGCTGATCACTATAGAAAGCTCTGAATTATCTTGAAGTGTCACATCTCCAACTAACACTCCCTCATATTGGATATAATAGCAAGAACCATGTGAAGTTAGGTAATCATACATTTTATGAAGTTTTGTTAGATTGTAAATCTGATCAGTATTATCCACTTGTTTGCAAACCTCACTATCTTGATACCAAAGAAGGGAGATGTCATCATTCCTATAATAAGGGATAAGAGTGATCTTATCATCTACTATTCGATTCATCATTACTTGTTCTTATTTCTATTTAGAAGCTTCTTCCGATACTTCAATATTTCCCATCAACCAATTGGACATCTTTTTGCCTTTGTCTTTATAAGGGTTGGGAGGAAACAAGGTGAAAGGGGGGATGCTGGCATCTGGGAAGAATAGTTCTACGCTTATCGTTCGCTCGCGATTATGATTGACGTAGGCGGTAAAATAGATATGGTAATGTCCACTCACATCACCACCATTATCATACTCGCCCCTAGCAGTATTTGGTAATAAGGTCACAGATTCTATGTCCTGCTTTTCCTGCGCTAAGTGTGCGATGATCTCACTCTTAATAGCAGCCTCATGATTTCTGACGAAATTCCCATCATCACTGTATCCAGGATGCTCACTAAGAGAATAGAAAACAATGACCATCAGAAAGGGGAGAGAAATTAAAAAAATGATTAGCTTATTTGATTTTAACATGGAGGTTCCGCATCCTACTTATAAAAAATCTTGACCCAATCCTGCTTTGCACTAAGGATACGAGCAACATACACCCTATGCTTCTCAATATAATAAAATGTAAGATAGTTCTCTATTGGCATATAACGATAGGGTTTTCCATCATTCGTCATCTCACCATAGCCCCGGCTTGATACCAGAGGACAGGCTTCTGGAAAGAGTTCTAGGGTCTCAAGAGCGCTCAATAGCAAATCGACTTTGCCATCTGCAGCTTGCTGGCTATAAAAATTCACAAGAATATAGTCGTGAATGTCACGCAAGTCCTGCTTAGCACGATCTGAAAGAAAGACCTGATAACGTTTCAAGTTAGTCAAGACCAAATTCCTTTCTCACATCGGCTACAGAAGTAACTTTTCCTTGAGCGATTTCCTGATGCCCCACTAAAATCTCCTTCTTCAAATCTTCAAAGGCTACCTGATACTGTTTGTCCTGCAAATCACTCGAAACAAATTCTTCTGGATCCACAGTCCCATTAGCAATTTTTCGAAGTACTGCATTTAGGACATCTGACACAGAAATTTTTTTATCCGCAAGCACCTCTTTTGTTTTTTGGTAAAACATCGCATCTGCTCGAAAATTCACTGCTTTCGTGTTTGCCATTTCTACCTCTCCTTTGTACATACAATTTGTATATACATACTACCATAAGATAGAGAGGGGAATCAAGTAAAAAATGGATTCTTCTTTCACTAAATCTAATTAAGAGATACCGATAGCTAATCTATATTCTTTCTCTCGTGTCATCTGATACCTCCTAGAATCAACAATTTAAGTAGATTCCACATCTTAATTTGACAACTCCAAGTAATTGTAGTCAATTATATTAGATATATTTTATTAATTTCTTTATAGTAAATTACTATTTCTCTAGCCAAGAGAACGCTTGGTTTAGCATTTCTTTTGCTTGTCCAACTATACACGGTCCATGAGAAATAATAATATTCTTAGGTTCCCATTTCTTTACTATACGATAACTCTTCAATGCCTGTTTTTTACTAAATAAAAAAGTCATTCTTAAATCTCTTGGTGTTTTACCATTTGGATAGTGATTATCGCCTATTTTAAACAGTAGCTTTTCAAAAATCGATACATTCTCAGTTTCTATGTTTTCAATAAGATCCGTTAAAATCAGAGTTGAACTTTCATTATGGAAAAAAACAACCTCTTTTACATAAAAACTTCCCTCAAATGTTGTAAAAAGAATTTCTTCGTTCCAATTGGCCTTGCTTAATTCCTGACCATAATCCAAACTCATTCCCGATTTTCTGGCACGCTTTTGAACACCACTAGCTAGCCAAACTTTTGCTTCAGGAAATAGTTGATGCCATTCATCTATATAACTATAATGTAAGACATTGGGTGCAATAAGGTGTTTTACCTCACCTAATCGCTTGATTTCAAAAAGTAAATTGTCATTAGGCTTAGTCGGTGAATGCACCCAAAGACCACCGTTCTGTAGACGGATAACTGTCATTCTAGTTGAAAAAGGCACTTTGAAGAATTTAAAATCCATCAGTACTTCTTCCCCATCCACAATCCATAGATTATCTGCTATCTTTTTTAAGGAATTGAGGGGACTATATTTTCTGACTTTCATGAAACTCTGCTTTCTAAATTAATAAAGTATAATCAATCGTTATTCTCCAAAAATGGCACCACCAAATCAATCCACTCTTGAGGTAGATAAGCTGATAAATAGCCGTGGTTATAGCCCTTAGCTTCATACAGGATCGTATTGGGATGGAGCTGCTGAAATAATTTCGCCGATGCTTTCACACAGTTCAATTCTTTTTCACCATAGATATACAGAACCTGCGCCTTACTAGCAGAAATTGTCTCCTTTAGCTTGTAACGTCCCATATAGGTTTTGTAAATGGTCACCAATGTTTTGATAGGTGTCCTTGGCAGATCCTTTAAATAATATGCTTTTATCTCCTCTGGATAAGCCAGTTTAGGATAGAGTTTGTTCATCATGCTTAATTGAAGTTTGCAAGAGAATTTACTGAACATCAGTTTACCAAATAATGATACTAGAAAGATGCTGATTTTAGCTAGCTTTGGTTGAGGAATACAGAGGCTTCCATCTATGATGACCTTCTCAGCTATCTCGCTGTCTAAGGACAAAAGCTCCATGGCAATTTGACCACCAAGTGAAACGCCACCGATCGCAAACACCTTTCCACCACAGTTTGCTTTGACATAGTCTAGGATCTCCAAAGCAGAATCTTCCGTAGAAACATAATCGAGTGGATATTCTTCGCCATGGCCATTCAAAGTAGGTAAAATAACACGGTAGCCTTTTGATAAAATCCGTGCTTGACGAAGATAATTCCACCAAGAACTGCCACCGCCATGTATCAGTAAGATAGGAGGCAAATTCTTATCACCAAATTCATGGAATTTCATGTTTAAACTCCTTACTGTGAGACTTTCACTAGATACATCCTTGTTTAATCTGTTTAAAGAAGCTGTGATCTAAATACATCAATCGTTACTTTCGATAATAGTTAAACTGATCAAAAATTTAAAATATTTTTTTCTTACTAATTCTATTACTTGCTAATATTGTATAAATTAAATAAGCTATAAAAATGATAATAAAAATAAGATTAATCTTCAACACAAAATAGAGATTTAACAAATTTGCGAACGCATGAAATAAAATACAATACCCCACAGATTTCGTTTGGCGGTAAAGAAGCCCTAAAACAAAACTTAAAAATAACGTATATATAAAAAATAAAATAAAAGGAAATCCTTGATGACTTTCTCCTACTATAAACCATAAAGGCAGATGCCAAATCCCCCAAATTGATCCTACAATCAAATTAGATTGCCAATATGTATATTTTTTATCAAGTAAGGGTTGTAATATACCTCTCCATCCTAATTCTTCATGTCCACCACCAAAAAAAATTAATTGAATAAAGAATAGTGGCATCAGATATATTGGTACTCCGTTTAGTTCTAAGGAAGATACAGAAAATAGTATCAAAATTGTTAACAGGTGAATAATAAAATAAATACTAGTATTTTCTTTCTTACTAAATACAAAATGTTGAAATTTTATATTATTCCTTTTCAAATAAAAGCCACTTGCAATAGCTGGTCCAAGTGCACCTAGTATATGTAATGTTCTACCTATAATCGTTTCTAATCCCCAAATATCAGATCGTGTAAATATGGCAAGAAGCCCCCAAGTTATATAAGTAATTCCAAATGTAATATAAAGATAATTTTTTAAATTCCTTTTATCAATTTCTGTCATTTTATCTCCATATCTTGATTATAACATAGCTCAGACAGCAGTCCAAATATCAATATACCCTACAACCCAATATTAAAACAGGAGATATCTAAATCCTCCTATTTTAATATTATATAGTATGATAAAAGCAGACCTGTCTCAATTTCGAGGGAGTCTCTTTATTTTCTTTCAGATTTCCTCTTTTCTTCATGTTTATCAAGTTCTTTATTTAATTTTTTAACAAAAGACGCTCCTAGCCACTCTGCGACTTGTGCTAAGAATACCAATAAATACTCATAAAAAGTCAGCAAGAGATAACCACAGAATAGAAAAACAGTAATTAGAACAATTGAAGTAATATTACTTCCTTAATTATATCAATAAATTATTTGAGACACAATAAGCCGAATAATCGCAGTAGCGTAAAAACGACAGGCCAAACGCACGAAGAAAGTAACGTTTTCAGAAAGCTTGTTTTCTTAAAATATTGTAGATTTCCGATACAAGTTATGTTAGAATTTGGGTATGAAATACGAAAAAGATGCTTTTGTAAGACAACTGCATATTAAAAATTTGCCTTTCTAGTGAACTAGGGAGGTATATTTTTTTCATGCGTACGACGTGTAAAAACGACGACTACCATCGCTTAATAATTTATTTAGTGGTATAATGCTATAAAGAGGAGTGCGCATATGATAGATAAATATATAAGCAATACAATGAAGCTATCACAAGATGGCAAAAAATATTTTAAGAATGAGCGAGAACTACTAAACGATAAAGAACAGCCAATCGAAAAAGACGATTTTGATCATATCATAAAAGATGAGATTTTTAGTTTTATCAATCCATTCGATAATATAGTTCTATTAGCTGGCGCCGGAGCTTCTGTCGTACCTAAACAAGATGGTAAGCCTAATCCAAATTTCGGTCATACTGTAGCCATGCTTGGAAATGAGGTAAAAGCTAAACTCGTTTCGCCTACATACTATACTATCGATGAGTTATCAGAAAAATGTAGATACAACTCAGAAGAGTTTAACTTGGAAGATTTCTTATCTCATTTACAAGCGTATTTACAATTTATATCTGAAACGAAAGGAGAAAAAAAGTTTAAACAATCGTACGATGAAATTATTAAAATCATAAAACAGAAGACTTCTTATGATTACGACTCTCATCACTTCAAACATGCAACATTAATAAAACAATTAACAGAACTACTTACCACTCCAAACAGACTTTCGATAGTTACCACTAATTACGATACTATAGTCGAAGATAGTGCATATAGTCTTAATTATACTGTATTTGACGGTTTCACCTTCTCTCACAAACCAGCCTTTGATGTTGATATGTTTGATTGGTATCTATCTAAACCTATTCCGGATGTAAAATCTCAAAAAGAAGCTTATAAAAAATCAGTTATTAATTTATTGAAAATTCATGGCTCCTTAACTTGGGAGCAGGATGGAGATGAAATTATTAGAAAAGATAAAAATAGTATCAAGGAACCAATAATGGTCTTTCCGAGCTCAAATAAGTATATGCAAAGCTACGAACGACCTTATTTTGAACTATTTTCAAAATTTCAAGCATTACTACGTAAACAGAATACCGTTTTAATTACCGCTGGTTTTAGCTTTGCTGATAATCATATTTCTAGAATGATAATTCAGGCATTAAAAACAATCCCAAGTTTAAGTATATTAGTTACAGACTTCGACATTTCCCCTGCGACCCCTAATAAAAACTGGAACGAGCTAATAGATTTAATGAAGAAAGATTACAGTATTGCTTTCCTTCAAGCGACTATGAATTCAAATTTAACCGATTATTTTATAAGAGGTAATATCAATGATTGACAATCTATACACCATCGGCGACAAAAATGATTTTTATTTAGGTATGATTTCTCAAGTTTATAAAAACTCGAGCGTAGTTCAAGTCGAAAATCTTTCCTGGCTCAAATTTAGGAAAATTCGAAAAGAGTTATTGATCCCTAACACTATAAATTTTCTTGTTGTTGTTGAATCTACTCTGGGAGTCTTTCTTGGAGAGGTCTACCAGTCGAAACTTCCAAATTCGGATAGTGTTCATAGTGCACTCTTAAAAAATGATTCAGAAAAAATTTATCCAGAACTTAGCATAGATATAATTGGAGTGATGTCACATAATAGCAATAGATTTAAACTATCCGGTTTCGCTACAGTGGGACTAACAGATAGGGTCTATATTGCAAATAAAAAAATAATTGATATTTATTTACAATCGATTGAACTCAAAAGCGACAGCACAGCTAATAATGAAACTAAATTAGAATCATTCGCGAAATTTTCAAATATGTCCTCTAAAGAAGTTTCATTGTACCCTAGTACACTATTTGATAGACATCTTATGGCTATCGGAACGACGAATAGTGGAAAATCTACATCCTCTCTATCTATTTTAGATAAATTGGTTCAAAATAATAAAAAAGTACTAATAATAGATCCCACTGGAGAATATTTGCATTCGTTTGACGAAAATGAAAATGTAAGAAAATTAAACTTAGGCATTGATACGATTTTAGATACAGGTCGTTTATCATTTAGTCAATGGGCTACATTGTTTGAAACTAACGACTCTACGCAACCCGCTGTGTTAGCAGATGCAATTAAAAGTTTACGTTACCAAAAGAAAGGGGATTTAGATGGAGTATATAAGAAAGCGGGCAAAACACCCGTTAAGGTTTCTCAAGATATGTCTAGCTTAAAAGTTAAAGACACTTCTTTTGATTTATCGTTACTTTCAGCACAAATTACCGAGGAAGCCGTTGAGCTTAGTAGAGATATGAAGACATATATTGCTGGGGCGTTTCAGTTTAACCAAAAACAATGGCTTGTGCAAAAAATAGAATACAAATTATCAAATACTAGGTTATCAGAATTTTTCGGCTCAAAAACCGACGAGAACTCCGACTTAATAGAAGAGATTAATAACTTTATCAATAATAATATTCACAGCTTATATATAAATACTTCATCTATCGGTACAAGCGATAGTATCGGTGGAATGATAATTGATTTAATAAGTACTTACATTATAGATTCTAAGAAAAAAGATGATATCGCATTTGTTATGTATATCGATGAAGTCCATCGATATACTAGGTATAATCAAGAAAACAGTTATCAAATAGGTTTAACCTCTATCGCTCGAGAGGGCCGAAAAAAAGGGATCTTTCTATTCTTGACTACACAAAATCCACAAGATGTACCCAAAGAACTTCTCGGACAAGTTGGTACTTTACTCGTTCATCGTCTTACTCACCAAAATGAGCTAGAAAGCATTAAAAATCATCTATCAGAGCAATCTTATAAGCAAATCACTAAATTAAATCAAGGAGAGGCTATATTAAGTAGTATTAATTTAGTAAGGGATTTGCATTTGGAAATAATTAAAAGTAATAGAAATCATGCAAATTCTACAACATTACTATAAAGCATAGCCGCTATTATTTGCATGTTAACTAAATATTTTTAGTTACTATTGAGACCAAATACTCAGTAAAAATTATATGTTTTTACTGAGTATTTTTGTTCGCATTGCTATTCGCTTCGAGTGAAATTTTGTTGGCGTGCCACCGCAGTTTCTGAGGTGTTTAGTCAGGCGACTTATTATCTATTCTGGGTTATTTTGGAGGCCATTATGGCATTATGTATTAGTAAAAACGGCATTTCTTGAGAGTTTAAAAAGTTATCTATTAGTAGAAATAAATTAACTCAATCAAGAAACTAAAGTATTGTTATTGCTACTATTTTTTAGTTCCTAATATTAAAAGCCAATCAAGTAAATACAATCGCTTGATCTGAAAACTGTATCTAACTATTCAACGATTCCCTTTATATTTTTGTTTAATATAAAGCTATTTTTTGCCCTATTGACCATTTATTTTATTAAAATACTTTCAAACCTCTAATTCAAACCTCCAACAACAGATTGTAAAAAATACATCGAAAATAAACTGGACTTCCTTTGTGATGAGAGTTACTGATTCATCGGAGAAATATAAAACGAGCGAAAATGAACTCGCTCGTGAAAATTAGATAATGGACTGCTCGGTTAGGTATGGATATTATTTTACAAATAACATTTTTTACTGCTTCTTAGTTAGTTTCGCTATATAACTACCTATATTCTATCACAAAAACATAAAAAAGCCTTACATTCAAGGCTTTTCATATTCCCTTTCGTTCAAAGGTTTTAAGATTTTATCAGCAAAGCTACACATTTAGCGATTCGAACTTACCGTATCATTTCGTCGGTTTCCCTCCTCATTCTACGAGTCCTATCCCATGGGCGAAGCATCTATATTATAGAACGAAAGTGATAGAGTAGTTGTTTAAAATTATACTATAGAATGAAAATATTTTATAGTTACCATTTTTTAACTTTATAGTTTAGAATTATCATTTAACAAATTTACTTGCTAGCTTGTAAACTTGTTGAATCTCTTTACTTTCTAATTTCCAGCTATCAAGCTCAATTTTAATCAACTCCGGGAATTTCTTACTAATATCCCTCAAAGCATTACCGACTGAATTTCTAACGTATTCACTAGAATCTTCTTTTAATGTTGCGATTCGTTTAATAGCTTCATCTGGATTATCCTTGAAATATGGTCTACTCGTCCATATTCTCAAACCTTCTGTAACAGCTCTTCTGACATTTGGATTATTATTTTGTAGCCAGTCGTCAATAACCGGAAGAGATTTTTCATAACCTGTTTGCTTACAAAATTCATCAAATGCTTTTGCTAATACTTCTTGAACTCTCCAATTGTCATCCTTTGAAACCTCATCCCTCATAAAGATCAAAATTTCTTCATACGATGACAAATGGCCAAAGAGAAATACACTGTACATTCTAACTTGATATACATTGGATTTAAAAGCTAAAAATGCTAATTCTTTGGTATACACATTATCGTTTGATAGATAATCAGCAAGAGCTCTTTTCTCTTCTTCTTTAAATCCATTTTCTATTAAAGAGAATTCTTTTTCTAAATTTAAAATATATTCTTTCATGCTACTTGCCCCCAAAACAACATTCCAAGTTTCAAGATAATTCTCGATAGGTATTAATAAAGAATTGAATTCGTTATAATATGAGCAAATAATCTTGACATTTTTTCAAATTGATATTTAAACTCTTCTATTATTAAGCCTTTTTCTCAATCAAATACCAACTAGGAATGATTTGCTTCATATCATCATACCATTCTAAAATTTCCTTAGCTTGATGTTGCATTACTGATACTTCTTCAGCTCCGTATGGTACAGCCCATGGCAGAGCACCAACTATGTTATTTAGAATATAGATAGCGAGAAGCTTCCAAAATAAATCCGGAACCTTATGATCAAAATATCCATCTATCATACCAGACGCAAAAGAGGGAGAAACTTGAGCAGACCATACAATACGATTGAATTCCTCCCAAGGATCTCCCAGATCAAATCGATCAAAGTCAATGACATAAATTTTATGATCTTCACCAATCATGAAATTCCCGATGTGATAATCTCCATGTTGGAAAACCTGAGGTCTATCTTTTAACAATTCTCGATTTGCATTTAAAAAATCAATAAAGATCTGACTATTTTCATATTGAACGGGACATTCTTTGTATTTGGAGATTTTGTCATCAATTTTTCGATTATAAAAGCCCTCCCAATCTTCACGAACTTCTGTGACAGGGAGTGAATGAATTTTTTGAAGGATTCTTCCTGCTTCTACTCCGTAAATGTATTGTTGTTCTTTTGAAACAGTTAAAATGGTTTCTCGAGCATCTTTCCCATCTATCCATTCATGTAAAGAATGTACTTCGTCATCGCATAGTTCTATGTTAATCGGTTTACACATCGGAACTCCAAGAGAAGCTACTTTCTCCATCATATCAAATTCAAATTTTTTAGAATCTAACTTCTCCTTATCAGAGACACGCAAGAAATATTTTTGCTGATTTTTATCTGTCACACAATATTTTTTATCATCTGACCAGCCTTTATTTATAGCTATCTTACTACTAAAATCCATCAATAACTCCTCGATTAACTTTATAACATTACTATATTCTTAACTAATGAAAAGTAATTCGTAGTCCGTCCATTCTTTCACACTTCCTAAAGATACATAAATTTTGACCAAGTTCTGAAATTATAATTTCTTCTTAAAATGAATAATTCTATTTGCCTCCTGAAATCCAATATTGAGATGAAATCTTATAGAATCCGTATTCGTTAAAGTACAGTCACTTGCAAATTCCTTACATCCTTTATTTTTCGCCCATTCCTCACATTTTGTACAGAGATTTTTAGCAATATCCTTTAAACGATATTCCTCGTCGACAATAATCCCTTCTAAGAATCCAACAGGACTATATTTACAACCTTCAACATAATCAAATCTGAGTGAACATAGTGCTAGACCTACAATTGTGTCACCTTCAACTTCAGTAAAGATTGCAGTATTTTTGCCATTCGTATATCTTTTTACTTCATCAATAGCTTCTTTATCGGTCAATTGGGGCCATAATTGTTTCATTAGTTTAGCCATTTTTATAGAATCTTTTGTTATTCCATCCATATTGATGTTCCTCCGCAAATTACAAGCAAATGTTTCGAATCATGCTGTTACTTTGTTACTCATTGATTGATACCAATACCATCCCCTTCTACTTTTCGCTTTCTCAGATCGGAAGAGCAGAGCCACGCAATCAGCGACTCGGACTTACCGTATCATTTCGTCGGTTTCCCTCCTCATTCTACGAGTCCTATACCCCAGGGCACCTTCTCGACCTTCGGTCTCACCTTGTCCCATGGGCGGAACATCTACTTCTACTTCGTTGATGCCACAACTCGTACAAGCAGTGATACCGCCTCAACATGTGGTAATATGCTGCTTTTATACTAATAAACAAAAGACAATGAAAATCATTTTAAAATGATACTGTGGAACGGAAAGATTATCATCACTTCCAAAAGAAATGACATCCATAACTCCACTTAAAATTACAATTGATAATTCTCTAACATTAATCATCTAATTATAAAATCGTTACTTTCAATAATGGATAAGCTGATCTAAAATTTAAAATCCTTTTCTTTACTAATTCTATTACTAGCCAATATAGTATAAATTAAATGACCAATAAAAATGATGATAAACATAACATAGCAGCCTGACTTACAACTTACTACTTTTCATATGATAATTTACAAATGTCTTTCCAGCCACTCGATCTTTTTAAAATCCTTATTGTTATTGTGATCATTTCGATAGGAGTCTTGAGAAGAAGCTTTGTAAATACTTAGATACTGCTCCAGACTTGGAAGACGAAAAGCGATGCCTTCAATGTGAATAAGCTCTATATCCGATTCCGAAACTCCTGCAAAATCAAGTAAGGAATCGATACTTCCAAATTCAACACTCACTCTATCCTTTTGGAATTCATGCTCATGAATATCTATTAAGACGTAGCCTAAGTCTTTCATCACTTTCATTATCTTGTCCCATTCATAAATTCTGAGATGATCAGGTGCTTCCCAACCTCTAGGGTCACCAGGCACATGAATGTCAATGTCAGACGGCCCCCAATTTTCTTTCGTTCTAAACTCCAATCCCAAAGACCCCATCAGTGTCGGTGTAATTCCGACTCGATTTAAATGGAAACAAATAGTTTTAAATTCTTCAAATAAGAGACTCATGTTTACTCTAATCCTTTCATATAAATGTTCGTTTACACTTTAGTTACCTAGATCAAGATTTAGATAATGAAAACTAGTCAATTTTCTCAATAATGTTTCCAAGTCTATCTAATACAAGACAGGAATAGTCATTTAGTGGGATTATGTGAACATTAACGAGTTCTTCAGCAGCACAGAGAGAAACACGCATAGCAGATCCATTTCCAAAGCTATTGTAAGGATCACGATTGTCACTATTGATCCAACTACTAAACCGAGCAGCGTAGCCCGCATCGGGATACATTTTTCCATATTTCTTCATGGCGTCAATAAAGTCATCTTTCTGACCACCATTCATGATTGCTTCTGCGACGGCGCAGGTCATAACAGTATCATCTGTGAAAAAACAATCCTCACGAAATAAGGGAAAATCCTTCGTTTTAATATTGTTGCATTCGTAAACTGAACCTACAATGTCTCCAATAATTGCTCCTAGCATGGTATTCCTCCTTACGAACTATTGGTTTAGACTGACATTTCTACTTGCCATACTCTTTTATTTTATCAACATATTCGGTTAAAAGATTCTTTGAGTAAATTTTTTCATTTTTTGAATTTCTAACTTCTTTCCAAAGAATAGAAGCAACTTTTAATTTGTTTGAGTAGTTGCGACTATTTTCGTCTGCACAGAAATCCTTTAGAAATTGATTCCATTGACAAACCGAATGGTCATACTTAGCATAGTCTGAGTTTCCATAATAAACTTTTAGCATATCTTGGATTGTAAAACTCAAATCATTTTCTCTTTTTACTTTTCTCCAAGCAGTCGCCATATCAGCAGTAAATTTAAAGGGCGAAACATCTGTTAAAGTTGAGAAATATTCTCTAAAGTGTGCATTAAAGGAGAATCCGCATTCAAGTAAGGGCGTATCTAAGGTAACGACTTCTACTAGTTTCTTATTTCTTTTTGTTGATGATTTTTTAATCAAATTTCCCTTAAAGTACTGCTCAATAATATCATTGAGTTCTTGTTTTGTACCTCTATTTTCAAGCCCTAATGACTTGCATATCTGTGAAAGTTCATCACGATACCAGTAGTATTTATTAAACTCATCAAAGGATGATATTTTTTCAAACACAGGTCTGCTTTCTATCAATATAACACCTCCTTAAAAACAGTTTAGGTTTTCATCTCAAAATAATGGAGTTTTAGTTTCTTTATTTTGAGGATTAACTACGTTTCACTAACAAACTCACACACTCAGCGGTTCGAACTTACCGTATCATCCGTGAAAAAACAATCCTCACAAAATAAAGGAAAATCCTTCGTTTTGATATTGTTCCATCCGTAAACTGAACCTACAATGTCTCCAGTAATTGCTCCTAGCATAAGATTCCTCCTTCAAGACTGACATTTCTACTTGTCATACTCATCTATTTTATCAGCATATATCGTGTTTAATGGATAGATTTGTAATATCTTTCCAAACAATGATCACATTTTCCTCAGAATTAAACGAAAATCTAGATAAAGGCACAACGTTTCCGTTATAAATAATTTCCATATAATTCGACAAGTGTTTGGGGTTCACATACTCCACTTCAAACCCATCTTCTATTTCTAAGGTATATCCAGGTATTTGAGAAACAAAGTCTTTTCCATCTTCTAAAGAATCAAACACGACAAAATCTTTAGAATGATCATTTTGGCACAATTCCAATAGATACATCTTTCATTCTCCCAATATTTGAAAAGCTAACCGATATTTTAAGCAACTTACAATCAAATTATCTAGCCTTAATATACGCATTTATCATATAACGAAGATAATTAAGTTTGGTTTATCCAGGATCTACATCTATAGAAGTTATTTTATAACCATCCTCTTGGTATAAAAATTCTAATTGTAGGGTTAAATCTACTAATTCAGAATCGGAGGTCATCTGATATTCAACAGCAAAGCCAGTTTGATCATTAAATTCATAAACTTGTAATTGAGAATACTCATAATTCGGATGGAAATTACATTCTACACCATATTCATCAATTTTATCAAAATCATTTAATTGTAATGACTCGTCGATATATTCAAGTAACTCTTTTACATCAGTAACTTCTGAACCATCAACACAATCCATAATATCTCTATAATTATTTAGATGAATTGCTCTTAAAATCTTTTTAAGTACTTCAATTACTTTTTCTTCATTTTGGTAGTTCTCTTTGTACTCAAAATCATCGAATATTCCCATGATAATAATTCCTTTTTTTGTAATCAAGTTTAAATCTTATGAAAATTAAAAATGTTTCTCAAACAAGCTTACACACTCGACGTGATGCGTCTGCGGAAATAAATCAACCGGCTGGACTTTCTTCAATTCGTATCCCAACTCTTGATAGAGTTTGATATCACGCGCCATAGTAGCCAAATTACAGGAGATATAGGCGATGCGGTCAGCGCCTGTTTGGACGCTTGCTTTGATAAAGCTTTCGGTCAAACCCTTGCGTGGGGGATCGACTAGGATAGCAGTTGGCTGGATTCCTTCCTTGAGCCAATTCTTCATGGCATTTTCTGCTGTATCACAGACATAGTGGGCATTGGTGATGCCGTTTAAGCTAGCATTCTTCTGGCTATTCTCCACAGCTTCGGGGATAACTTCTACCCCATAGACTTCCTTGACATGCTTGGCAACTGATAGGCCAATGGTCCCGATTCCGGAATAGGCATCGATAACCACATCATCTTCACTTAAGTCTGCAAAGTCGATGGCTGTCTGATAGAGCTTCTCTGCCATTTCGGTATTGACCTGGTAAAAGGCTGGTCCAGAGATTTGGAAGCTATTTCCCAACATTTGGTCAGTAATGTAATCCTGACAATAAAGTGTCCGCCATTCTTTTCCAAAAATGGCATTGGTATTCTGGTCGTTGATATTTTGCATAACGGATTTGATGGCTGGGAATTGCTGGATCAACTGCTCGATCAACTGGTCCACACGGAACACCTTGGGACGAGTAGTGACCAAAATGACCATGATTTCTCCAGAATGATGACCTCGGCGGACCACCAGATTGCGAATTAAGCCAGACTGTTCCTTTTCATCATAAGGCTTGAGATCAAACCGACGAATCAAATCTCGAAGAGCCAAGACTACTTGGTCAATGACTGGATCTTGGATATAAAAATCTTCAATCGGCATCAAATCATGAGAGTTCTTCCGAAAGAAGCCTGTCTCTACCTGACCATTGACACGACGAACAGGGACCTGGGCCTTATTGCGATACTGGACAGGGTTGTCCATCCCCAAGGTCAGGGGTACTTCGATATCAGAGATTCCTGCCATCTTGTAGAGGCTATCCTTGACCTGCTTGGCCTTGAATTTCAGCTGCTCCGAATAAGCTAGGTGCCCTAAGTCGGCAATACCGCTTCGCAAGTAAGCTAGGTCTAGCTCTTCATTGCGGTGAGGGGATTTTTCTAGGTACTCCTCTACTTTTCCGTAGCCGATCTTCTTATTGACTTTGAGCACGCGCATGCGGATAACTTCTCCTGGCAGGGCATTCTCCACAAAAAAGACCAGGCCATCGACCTTAGCCACTCCTGCTCCCTCGTGTGTCAAATCGACAATCTCAACGGTTACAATTTCATTTTTCTTTAACATCATTTTCTATCTTTCTACAAATTAAAAGGGATGGAGTCCTAAACTCCTATCCCCTTATTATATCATCTCAGTCCCATTTGGTACAATTTCTTTTTATAAGCGTCAAAATCAACCAGCAATCCTTGGCCACCGTACATATCGTAGGCATCGACCCAATCCCCATTTTCTGGGATGGTTACTCGTTCAATTCCTTTTCCAGCACTACCGACTAGGCCAAGTCCATTGGTCAATAGGAAAGAGAAAGGAACATTGGTAGACGTCATGGCAAAGACTTTCCCAAGGGCTTCAGATCCCGTAAAGAGTTTGGTTGGATCCTTGATCTGATGCATGATAGCGGACATGACCTCTTGTTGGCGACGGGTCCGACCAAAGTCTCCTTCATCGTCCTTGCGGAAACGCGAGTAATTGAGAAGGGTCCGGCCATCCATCCGTTGTTTTCCAACCTTGATGGTTTGCTGCGGAACGACACCGTCTTTCATGTTCAAATCATCTGGTACTTCTACTTCACTGACCTTTTCGCCATCAACCGTTGAAAACTGCGCATTCATCTCGACCCCATTTGGGAAGAGGGTATCGATCGCTGTCGCAAAGGTCTTGAAATCGACCATGGCGTAATATTGGATGTCAATGTCAAAGTTATCTTTGAGCATCTGACGCACCAATTCAGCCCCTTGGTTGTTATTTTGCTCACCGATGGTGAAGGCAGTATTGAGCTTCTGGTCATAGTAGCCATCATATTCAGGAATATTTTGCTGGCTTACACCATCGATATGGACCAGTGTATCCCGCATGAAGCTGACCATCTTGATCTTGCCTTCTTTGTTATTAACATTGACCACCATGATGGAGTCTGTCCGGGTTTCATCTGACTTCTCACCGATCCGACCATCTGTCCCCAAGATCAGGATATTAACCCCATCTCGCGACTTCTTGCCGTTAAATTTCTCGACGACAGCAGGCTTGGCATCTTTACCAGCTGGTTTACTGTTGAGGCCTTTCACAAACATAAAGACCATGCCACCGATAATGAGCAAGAAAAAGAGAGCTATCCACTTGAGGATCCGCTTGACGCGGATCTTTTTCCGTGGTTTCCTAGGTAGATCGCTCGTCGCAGCAACTGCTTTTTTCTTTGTTTTTTTGCTACGTGATTGGTAAACAGGAAGGTCACCAATCGGTTCAGCAATCTCCCCTTGCACTTCTTCAGTAGCAGCTACTTCAGGCTGTTGAAGGGGTTCTGTTTCCTCATAAACTCCTTGGCTTTTTTTGAGCAAATAATTGTATTCTAGTTGTTCTCGTTCATTCAAATAATGAAAATTTGAGTATAAGTACTCTAATCGCTTTCGCTCATGGTGAGATAGAAAGTTGGATTCGTTACTCATCTTTTCTCCATTCCGTTATCTTTTATGGTATAGACCTGATACTGACCCAAGACTTTTGTCTGAATGCCCAGACTGTCTAATTCTTGATAGGCAAACTGCACTAGATCAGGCGCTTCATTTAGGAGGTCAATAATGAAAAAGTATTCTCCTAAAGCTGTTTTTAGGGGGCGACTTTCAATCTTGGTTAAATTGATTCCCCGCCAAGCAAAGGTGGACAAACCCTTATAGAGGGCTCCTGCCAGATTACTTGGCAAGGTTAAAGCCAAGCTAATCTTTTGACTCGAAAGATTTAAAGTTTCTGAAATCAAGGGCTCTTTTGTCCCTAAAACCCAAAAACGTGTGTAGTTGTCCTCGATTTCTTGGATATCTTTGGCCTGGACTTCCAAACCGTACTCACTGGCTGCTGCCAGAGGGGCAATAGCCGCAATCTCCAATTCTGGATGTTCTGCTACATAGCGGGCTGCATAGGCTGTTGAAGCCGTCATTTCCATAGCCACATCTGGATAATGGGCCCTTAGAAAAGCCTTCCCTTGGGCCAAGGCCTGTGGATGCGAATAGACCGTTCGAATAGGCCGATCTTTTCTAGCCACCAAGAGCTGTTGCTTGATGGGATAGACCACTTCTGCAACTGCCTGGATGGTCCCTTGGTGAAAGAGGTAATCGATGGTCTCGTGGACACTGCCTTCAATCGAGTTTTCAACTGGGACGACTGCAAAATCAATTTCTTGATTTTCATAGGCCTTAATAACATCTGTGATCGTCCGATAAGCGATGCGTTCAGAAGTTGGAAAGCTATGAGTGGCCACATCATGGGTAAAAGATCCCTTGGGACCAAGATAGCCTACAAGCATCGAATGATCTCCGCAATTTCTTCAGGTGTTTTGTCCTCGACATCCACAATATGGGTAGCAATATCCTCATACAAAGGCAAACGACCATCAAAAATCTTCTTGAATTCTTCTTTGGTGTGGTTTAAAAAGAGGGGACGTTGCATGGCTTTGTCATTTTGAATGCGTCTGTACAAGGTTTCAAAATCTACCCGCAGATATATGTTGTGAGGATTTTTTTCCAAGAGCGCACGGTTATGAGGGTTGACGACAATCCCGCCTCCAGGAGAAATAATGGCTGCTTCATTTTCCAATAAACGCTCCAGCATTTCAGCCTCGCGACGACGAAAGGCAGCTTCTCCTTCCACTGCGAAATAGTCATTGATCGACATACCGATCTCTTCAACAATTAATTCATCCATATCATGGAACTTTGGATCAAGAATGCGACCAACGGTCGTTTTCCCAGCTCCCATAAAACCAAGTAAAATTTTAGCCATGCAGTAAGGTCTCCAAATCTTCAAAAAAACTAGGGTAACTGGTGTTAATGGCCTCTGCCCGATCCAACACCACATTTCCATCTCTCACCAATAAGGCAGCAATGGCAGCCATCATCCCAATCCGGTGATCTCCAAAGGTCTCTAAGTCAGCTCCATGTAGGGGAGTTGGTCCGGTGATGACCATACCGTCTTCCGTTGGCACGACATTGGCACCCATAGCATTGAGACTATCTGCTACGACCTGGATGCGATCCGTTTCTTTCACACGAAGCTCCTCAGCATCCGCAATCACGGTCTGGCCATTTGCTTGTGTCGCTAGTAAAGCAATAATCGGCAATTCATCAATCAAGCGTGGAATCAACTCCCCATCAATCCGAATCCCTTTTAAGGACGAAGTCTTAACAGTGAGACTTGCAGAGACCGCTTTTTCATCGCGATCCTCCATGGTGAGATCTCCCCCCATTTCTTGAATCACTTCGAGAATCCCAGTCCGCGTTTGGTTGGTGCCCACATTTTCAATCTTGATCACACTATCTGGCAGAACGAGGCCAGCCACTAACCAAAAGGCTGCACTGGAAATATCTCCAGGAACGATGACTTCTTGACCTTGGAACTCTTGTCCGCCCTGGATGCGGATGATTTTTCCGTCTACCTGGATCTCTCCGCCAAATTGGCGAATCATATCCTCTGTATGGTCACGCGTCTTTTCCTTCTCGATAATCGTCGATTCACCCTCAGCCTGTAGAGCCGCAAAAATGAGAGCAGACTTGACTTGAGCCGATGCCATTGGCAAACGGTAATGAATCGGTTGGAGCTGACGGGTCCCTTTTTCATGTAAAGGTGGGCAATCGCGATCTCCCTGACCAGCAATCTCTACCCCCATCTGACGCAGTGGGATCGCGACACGATCCATGGGACGTTTGGAAAGACTATCATCTCCAACCATAGTCACTGCAAAATCCTGACCTGCTAGAACACCCGATATCAAACGAATAGACGTTCCTGAATTGCCCATGTCAAGGGGAGATGTCGGGGCTTGAAGACCTTGAAAGCCTACTCCTTGAATCCGAATCACATCCCCGTCATCTTGGATGGAGACTCCTAAATCTCGAAACACCTGGATGGTAGAAAGCACATCTTCGCCTCGCAAGATATCATAGACCTTGGTTTCGCCCTTTGCAAGACTTCCAAAAATAATGGATCGGTGACTGATGGATTTGTCACCAGGGACACGAATGGTTCCCTTTAGACCCTTGCTATTGGTTCTTAATTTCATTGCCATCTCCAGAGTGCTTTTCCACATATTCTATCATAAATAGGACATGAATTCAATTTTTGATCAAAAATTTGGAACAAAAAACGAATGTTTCCAAGCATTTTTTGAGCTTGTTTTCCTCTAGTGGCGAACGAAAATACCAGAGTCGAAATGACAACTCTGGTAGAAAATTCTACTTGTATAAATCTTGAATCGGCTCAAAGATGATCTTTTCAAGATCTGCAAGATAAATAGACAATTGTTGTTGTTTGGTGAAAAATTCATTCACAATCGGACTTGCTTGGATTTTTTCCATATAGTCCTTCATTTCTTGTTGCACAGCTTCTGTTGGAAGTTGACCGGATTGCATCAAGCCTTGCAGTTGATTTTGAAAAGCGACGTATTCGTCAAACAGCGTTTTCGCTTCTGGATTTGCTTCGATCGCTTGCTTGCTTTCTACGACAGCCTTGTATTCAGGAAGGTCTCGAAGGGTCCGAGAGAGTTCATTTGCTACATCATAAATATTTGCCATTTTCTAGGCTCCTTTACTGATAAGATACTTCTATTATACTGCTTTTCCTTCAATATTCCTAAAATGAAGCAGGACTTTTGACGCAAATCCTTCTGTAGACCTAGCGAGCAAGGACAGTATAAGACGTCGCCTGGCTGATCAATGTTTGAGCCCGCTCTTGATCCTCTGCATTTTTAAAGGTCAGCTGCAAAATCCCGTGGATATCTTCACGATTCTCTTCATTGATGTGAATATTAACCAAGGAAATCCCTTGTAGGAGTTGCAAGATTTCGAGGATCACACCTTCCTGATCGGGGACATCGATAAAGAGATCATAGGCACTATCGCGTCCAGCACGCTGATGGATCTGCATTTCTTTTCGGTGCTTGCGCCCTTCATGGAAAAAGGACCAAATAGCCTCCTCGTTATCAGCTTGAATGGTCTCGGCCACTTGATCCAAACGGTCTTTGAAATCTGCAATCCGCTCTAATATCGCTTGAGGGTTGGACAAGAGAATAGAAGTCCACATGCCTGGCTCACTTTCCGCAATCCGTGTCATATCCCGAAAGCCACCAGCCGCAAAACGGCGAGTCATTTCATGCTCTTCCCCATAAGCTACGGCCTGCTCGACCAGAGTCGAGGCTAAAATATGAGGAAAATGGCTGATCTGGGAAGTCACCCGATCGTGTTCCTCGGCGTCGATTTCAATAAATCGAGATCCCAATCCACTCAGAAGCTCTTTCAACTCTTCCATGGCACCCCCTGTCGTCAAGCTGGAAGGGGTAAAAATATAATAAGCATTCTCAAATAAGGTGGCATCTGCTGCTGCAGCACCTGTCTTATGACTACCAGCCATGGGGTGTCCTCCCACAAAGCGTACATCCTTATCTGTAAACACTTTTTCAGCTTGTGCGACAATTTCTGCCTTGGTAGAGCCTGCATCTGTCACCAGTACCCGGTCTTTCAAATGCAAGCTAGCTAAGGTTTCTAAGTAAGACTTGGTTTGCTTGATGGGAAGGGCCAAAATAATGATATCTGCTAAAGGGGCAAAAGCTGCGAAATCATCCGTCACTTGATCCACCATTCCTCTTTCAAGGGCGATGGTTCGAGAGGCTTCACTACGATTGTAACCAAGAACGGTCAAATGTGGGTGGGCCCTCTTAATGCCCAGCGCGAGGGATGCACCAATTAAGCCCAAGCCTGCAATATAAACAACTTTCTTCTCCAAAGGAAAACTCTTTCTCTTAAAAATTCTTCGTAAAATCCCGGTGCTTGGCAACGGCTTCTTTCAATTCTTCCAAGTTATCGGAAGAGAATTTTTCAAGCACTTCTGTAGCAAGGACTGTTGCGACCACTGCTTCCATCACTACACCTGCAGCTGGCAGAGCTGTTGGGTCGCTGCGCTCAACCGTTGCCTTATAAGGCTCATGGGTTTCAATATCCACACTCATCAAAGGTTTGTAGAGGGTCGGAATAGGCTTCATGACACCACGAACCAGAATGGGCTCACCGTTTGTCATGCCCCCTTCAAAACCACCAAGATTATTGGTGCGACGGGTATAGCCAGTGTCCTGAGACCAGATGATTTCATCCATGACTTGACTACCTTTTAGGCGACCTGCGTCAAAACCAAGACCAAACTCAACTCCCTTAAAGGCATTGATAGAGACCACTCCTTGAGCGATTTTGGCATCCAATTTCTTGTCCCATTGCACATAAGATCCTAGTCCAACAGGCACACCACCAACCAAGGTTTCTACAATTCCCCCGATGGTATCGCCATCTTTTTTCACTTGGTCAATGTAGGCCTTAACAGCTTCTTCTTGTTCTGGCACAACGATCGAAACTTCCGACTTCGCTACCTTTTCCTTGATTTCTGAAACGGTTAGATTCTCGGGAATTGCAATCTCGATTCCCCCAAAATTAACAATGTGGCTGGCTACTTCAAGGCCAATTTCTTCTAAAATCCGTTTAGCAACTGCACCAACGGCTACACGCATGGTTGTCTCACGGGCAGAAGAACGCTCTAAGGAATTACGAAGATCGTCAAAACGGTATTTGATCCCTCCGACTAGATCGGCATGACCAGGACGTGGCTTGGTGATCTTACGCAGATTTTTCTTTTTCTCTTCGACCGGTGCTACATTCATGATCTCCAGCCATTTTTGGTGATCCAGATTGGTCACATTCAGAGTAATCGGACCTCCCATGGTCAATCCATGACGGACCCCTGATGTGATCTCAACACGGTCACTCTCGATTTTCATCCGATCACCACGACCATAGCCACCTTGTCGACGTTTGAGCTCTTTATTAATATCCTCTTCAGATAAAGGAAGGCCTGCTGGAACCCCCTCGATGATGGCTGTTAGTCGAGGCCCATGGGACTCTCCTGCTGTTAAATATCTCATACGACCTTATTCCTTTCTTTCTAAAAAGTCCTTCATTTCTTGAAGAGGGATTTGATGAATCGCTGCTTGCCCCAACTCTGGAACAATTACTAATTTCAAGTTCGTCCCACGCGCTTTTTTGTCATGAGTCAAGGCTTGATAAAGGGCTTCTTTATCCCAGTTCTCATAGGTCACCGGAAGGCCAAATTTCCGGCACATTTCTTCGATTTGTTGGCTGATTCCTTTTGGCATCAAGCCCTTTTCTTCTGCAACTCGGGAGAGCTGCACCATGCCCATACTGACGGCTTCTCCATGCATAACCTGCCCATAACCAGCTGTCGCTTCAATAGCATGTCCAATAGTATGCCCAAAATTGAGATACAGTCGAATACCATTGTCCAACTCATCTGCCACCACATGGTCTCGCTTCACCAGGCAAGAATGGGAAATGATGCTCTCTGCATGCTCTAAAATACTCTCGCTGGAACCATCCATGGCTTCCAATTCTTCCCAGAGTTCAGTATCTTGGATGAGGCCATACTTGATGACTTCGCCCATCCCCTCGATCAATTCACGGTGTCCCAACGTGCTTAACACTTCAGGATCAATGAACACACCGTCCGGTTGGGCAAAGGTGCCCACCATGTTTTTGGCAAAGGCTGTGTTGACTCCAGTCTTTCCACCGATAGAAGAGTCCACCTGGGCGGTCAAGCTAGTCGAAATCTGAACAAAGGAAATTCCCCGCATATAAGTCGAGGCCGCAAAGCCAGCCAAATCACCAACTACGCCACCCCCAAGAGCAACGATTCCATCACTACGTGTCATACCCTGGGCAGCTAGAAAGTCATAAACTTTTGAAACAGTGGTCAAATTCTTACTGGCTTCCCCTTGAAGAAACTCAAAGCGCACCACTTGAAAACCAGCTTTCTCAAGGCTCTTCTCTACGATAGAGGCATATAGCTTAGCCACGCGGTTATCTGAAATGATAGCGACTTTTTTATCGCCCCAAAGAGTGCGCAGCCAGTCTCCAACCTGGTTGAGACCACCTCTTTCAATCACAATCTCATAGGAATGTCCTGGAATAGGTACCGATACGTTCATAGGGATCTCCTTCGTGTTATTCTTTCATTCTATCTTATCATGAAATAAGGCACATGTCTCAAACAAAATGAAAAAGAGACTAGAGCAAGACTGTTTTTTTAAAAATCAGTTCTTGTTCTAATCTCATAAAGCTTTTTCAATAGGAAAAGGTAAAACCCTCTCTTAGTCACATACAAATTGGTGATATTCTGTTGTCAATGCTTCCCATACAGACTCTGTAGGAAATACTTTCCCAGTCATCAATTCAAAGGCTGCTTCAGCTTGATAAAAGAGCATTCCTAGCCCATTTACCCTTTGATTTCCTTGATTCACCGCTAATTGCAGAAAGGGGGTCACTGCTGGATAGTAGGCCATCTCTACGATTAAGGCATGTGGGGGAAACGTCAAGTGACTCGCTATCGGAAGAGACTGACCATCCATCCCAACACCAGTGGCATTTAAGATGAGATCGGCTTGATTAAAGGAGCTTTGAACGTCTTCATTTTTCTCAATCGCATACAATTCTATCAAAAAATCAAAGCCATCTTCAATCAACTGAACGATTGAACGATAATGAACCAATCTCTCCTCTCTCACAAAGACAAGGATTCGTTTTACACCTAGATGAATGGCCTGTGCAATAATCGCTAAAGCTGCACCACCTGCCCCTAAGAGAACCATTGTTTTTCCCTTAATGGAGAAAGCTGGAGGTAAACTACGAAAGAAACCAATCCCATCCGTATTATAGCCCTTAAGCTTGCCATCACGGTGAACAATGGTATTGACAGAGCCGATCTTTCGGGCCATCCCATCCACTTCGTCTAGATAAGGAAAGACCTTCTGCTTATAGGGCATGGAGATATTGGCTCCAATCATATCCAACTTACGAATTTGGCTGATGGTGCTTTCTAAGTCTTCTTCAGCAATATCCCAAGCTAGATAAGCAGCATTGGTCGCTGTTAATTCATAGGCTAGATTATGGATAAAAGGAGAGATACTATGACGAATAGGATGGGCAATGACTGCTGCCATCCGAGTATAGCCATCAATCTTCATTCAATAACTCCCGAATTCTTCTCATATTTTCAAGAGGGATTTGACCTGGAGCACTTTCTTCTCCAACTCTAGCATAAGACCAAGAAGAGCCTGTCAAATCAGCTGTCAAACGTGAAATTTTCCCGATCTTACCCATGGAAATGGTGACATACTCTTGCTCAGGATTCAACGTCTTGAAACCACGCGTATAATTCATCAAATCAAGGACATCTTGTTCATTGTGGGCCATAACGGATACCTTGACTAATTTTGGAGAAAAACTGGTCAATTCCGATAAGATCTCCATCATATTTTCCGGTGTCTCTTGGAAATTGTGGTAGCTGAGAACAAGATTTGAAAATTCCAACATCTCTTCAAAGACTTCACGGTGACTATAATACTCAAAATCGATATAATCCGGATGATAGATGGATTGAATATCTTTCAGAATCCCAACATATTCCTCGTTGGTCAGCTCCATCTCTCCGCCTTCAGCTCGAGTCCGCAAGGTGAATAAAATCTCGCGTCCAGCAAATTTCTCAAAAACTGCAGGAGCAACAGTTAAGATCTCGCTTTTTTCTAAAAAGTCCGCACGCCACTCAATGACATCTGCATCCTCGTAACGCGAACTATCTAGTTGTTGCGCCTCTTCTAAGGAGCGAGGCATAATCGAAACAACTAACTTCATACATCCACCCTAATCGTAAATACTTTTAAGTAATTACTACTTTCTTCTTTCTTGTTCCATCGAAAATCTCCCGGAAGTCCGTATTCCGCTACATAGCGATGCTTACGACCTTGAAATCCCTTTTCGATTTGTTTTTTAAATTTTTCTTTGTTGACATTTGCCGCATTGGTACTGAGAATCAAGGTCCCACCTGGATTTAAAATCTCAAGAGCCTCGCTGACCAATCGATGATAATCTTTAGCGACTGAAAATGTCCGTTTTTTATTCCGCGCAAAGCTAGGCGGATCGAGCACGATCACATCATAGCTTAGGTCATGGCGTTTGGCATATTTGTAATAGTCAAAGACATCCATCACGACAAAACGATGAGCATCCAGCGCCAAGCTATTTGCCACAAAATGCGCTTCTGATAATTCTCTACTTCTCTTAGCCAGATCGACCGAAGTCGTCTCTACTGCCCCACCCATTGCCGCAGCCACAGAGAAGGCTGCTGTATAGGAGAACATATTGAGCAAGGACCTGCTGGCCGCTAAGCCCTCTACCAAGCTACCTCGAACTTCATGCTGATCCAAAAAGATCCCCGTCATCAAACCATCGTTGAGAAAGACTTGGTAAGAGACCCCATTTTCAAGAATCAAAAATTCTTGCGGAGCTTCTTCTCCATAGACATGAGCCGATTCATAATCTAATCCTTTAAAGCGAATCTTTTCATAGCCGCCTCGAACTTCTGGAAAAGCCTCTTGAAAGGCCGCTAGAATGGATTCCTTGATCTGAAATACGAAGGGATTGTACCAAGAAAAGACAACAAACTCACCATACAAGTCAACCGTAAAGCCACCAAAACCATCTCCCTCTTGGTTAAAAAGACGAAAGGCGGTCGTCGTTTCATCCGCATAATAAGAACGACGGTATTGCTTGGCCTTACTGAAAAGCTTTTTAAAAAAGTCTTGATCAAAAGCGACCAACTCTTGTGAAACAAACCATCCAATCCCTTTATTTTGTTCAGATAAGTATCCGACTCCTAGGGATTGTCCATCTCCTGAAAGCAATTGAACCGCTTGATCCAAAGCAGGAAGTGAGTCAAAATCTTGCTTTTCAAGAAGAGATTGTCCTTGTTTGATTTTTGTTGCGACTTGGCGACTGACTGTGAGTTTTTTCATACCCTCTATTATAGCAAAAGTCTGCAGTTTTCACAAAGAGAGGCTTTATTTACTGGAACTTTTTTTACCGTTTTATCCTAGCTTTCATCATTTAGCTTCAAATGATATAAAATGCCGGATCTTTCCTATTTCTTTCATCTCCTTTACAGTCATTTTTTTCTTTCTCCATAAAATTGTGGTATACTTGTATATGAAAATTTTTAGGAAATAAGACAAGGAAGTAACATTTTGTGAAAAAAATTACGAATTCGATACTCAATTTCATGAGTACCAGACTAGGATTTGTCTTGACCCTTCTGTTGCTCTACTGGTTCAAAACCATGTGGGCCTATTCAGTTGATTTTAATTTAGACATTCAAGGACCCTATCAGATTTTTCTAGCAGTGATCAACCCATTGCCGATCAGTCTGCTCTTCATCGGTCTAGCACTCTATATCAAACGAACCAAGCTCTTTTATAGTTTGGCCTTTGGGATCTACCTTCTCTTATTTATTTGGTTGATTTCCAATTCCATCTATTATCGAGAGTTTACAGACTTCGTAACGGTCAATACCATGTTGGCTTCCAGCAAGGTTTCTGCCGGTCTCGGAGCTGCTGCTTTAGAATTGTTCCGACCTTGGGATGTGATCTACATTCTAGATTTCCCTATTCTCGCTTTCTTCTTCTTTAAGAAGTGGATTCGAATGGACAATCGTCCCTTCAATAAACGAGCTAGTTTTGCGGTTACCTCTTTATCGGCCATGCTCTTTTCGGCCAACCTTTTCCTCGCAGAAATTGACCGACCTGAGCTCTTGACTCGTGGGTTCTCAAACTACTATGTCGTTCGTGCCCTAGGCTTACCAGCCTTTCTAGGTTACAGTGCTAACCAGACCTATGCTGCCAACAAAGAACGTTCCAAAGCCTCCGAAGCAGATTTAAAACCGGTGGAAGAATATATCCAACAGCATTATGCAAAGCCTAATCCTGAGTACTTTGGAATGGCCAAAGGCCGTAATGTTATCTACATTCACTTGGAAAGTTTCCAACAATTCTTGATCGATTACAAGTTGAAAGTAGACGATAAAGAATATGAAGTGACACCTTTCTTAAACTCACTTTACCACTCGAAAGAAACCTTTGCCTTTTCAAATGTCTTTAACCAAGTCAAGGCAGGGAAAACGTCTGATGCTGAGACCATGATTGAAACAGGCCTCTTCGGACTCAACCAAGGTTCCTTTATGGTGAACTATGGTGGAACCAATACCCAACAGGCTGCACCATTTATTCTTTCAAAAAATGGTTACAACTCGAGCGCTGTTTTCCACGGGAATGCTGGAAGTTTCTGGAATCGAAATACCGCCTATAAACAATGGGGCTACAATTACTTCTTTGATGCCAGCTACTTCACCAAACAAAACAGCAGCAATTCCTTCCAGTATGGTCTTAATGACAAATACATGCTCAAGGATTCCATCAAATACCTAGAAAGATTGCAACAGCCTTTCTATACGAAGTTCATTACGGTTTCCAACCACTATCCTTATACGACCAGCCTGTCAGGAGATGATCTTGGCTTTCCTCTAGCTAAGACTCAGGACGAAACCATCAATGGCTACTTTGCGACCGCTAACTACCTAGATTCTTCGATCAAGGCCTTCTTTGATTACCTGAAAGAATCTGGTCTTTACAAAAATTCCATCATCGTTCTCTATGGGGACCACTACGGAATTTCAAACTCCCGCAACCCAGCTCTTGCTCCTCTACTTGGTAAGAACTCTGAAACGTGGTCAAGTTATGACAATGCCATGTTGCAACGCGTACCTTATATGGTAGTTATTCCAGGTATGGATAAGGGTGGCATCATTGATACCTATGGTGGCGAAATTGATATGCTCCCAACCTTGGAACATTTGCTAGGCATTGAATCCAATAAATTCCTCCAAGTTGGTCAAGATATGCTCTCTCCAGAACATGATCAAATCGTCGCCTTCCGCTCCGCTAACTACTTTGTAACTCCAGAGTATACGAGCTATAGTGGCCGGACCTATTACACCAAAACAGGTGAGGAAATCACCAACCCAGACGAAAAAACCAAGGAAGAACTGGATAAGATTAGGGAAGCTGCTAACCTGCAATTGAAGATTAGCGATAGCATCCAGACCGGTGATCTCCTTCGCTTCTTCAAAGGCAATGATCTTGGAAAAGTCAATCCAGAAGATTATTCCTACACCAATTCCTTCAAGGCATTGAAGAAGATTGAAAAGGAAAAAGGTGACAAATCAACCAGCCTTTATAACCAACGTGGCAACCAGTCTACCGTTGATCTCTTCAAGGCACCAACTTATAAAGAATTGCACCCAGAAGATGATAGTTCTTCCTCAACAGAGACCAGTAGCAGTTCTTCTAAATAAAAAGAATCCCTGAGTTTAAAAACTCAGGGATTTTGTGATTTCTTTAAAAAGATTACGCTTTACCTTCATCTAGGACTTCAAAAACAGAAGCTGTTAAATTCTCCACGTAGAATGGTCGTTTATGACGACTATTCCCAACCATCAATTTCAATTTATTTGAATTTTGGAGGTAATATGGAAGTCCGCTGGCGTTGAAGATGACCAAGTACTTCTTGTCTCCTGTTAATTCATAGATGACAAGGCCACTGGTATCAGTTGCAGATTGAATAAAGACTTGTTGGTAGATTTTATCATAGCTTTCAAGTCCTAAGACAGGAAGACTTGTCTTCAAGGCGATCAAGCTTCGGATATAGGCAATTGATTCCTTGTTTTGACTGACCAGATCCCAATTAACCTGATTCACATAATCTGGAGCATTGTAGGAATTCATGGCCCGCTCACGATCCAAAGGTGTGATCTCTCCATCAGGACCTGTCGCTACCAATTTAGTCCGCATAAACTCTTGCCCCAATTGCATAAAGGTCATACCCTGGAAGAGCAGGTTCATGGCCGTAGCCAACTCTGAGCGCTTGACCAAGCCTGCTACTTCTTCATTTGGATGGAGGGTCTGAAGCAAGTCATAGAGATTATAATTGTCATGAGCCTCCACATAATTCAAAACCTGATTCGGACTTAAATAATGACCCAGCTCCGCACTACCTAGGACAGCACGCGCAACGATATTCTCTGTTGATTTTCGGCTGACAAAGCCACGTTTGATGGAACCATAAACCTCAGCTCCTTTAATAGCATCGCGCTCCGTGTCGTTAAAGAATCCAATACGTGGCAATTGCGCCGCATTGTCTTTCTTAGCCTTGTCCTCTGGTGCGAGACCGGTTCCCATGTCCCAACCTTCTCCGTAAAGAAGAATGCGTGGATCCAGAGCATCCATCGCCTCCCGAATAGCATTCATTGTCGTCACATCATGAATGCCCATCAAATCAAAGCGGAAACCATCGATCTGGTACTCTTTTACCCAGTGCGTAAGGGAATCAATCATGTACTTGCGATACATTTCATGCTCACTTGCCGTCTCATTACCGACACCTGTCCCATTTTGGAAGCGCCCATCTGGCTCCATCCGGTAATAATAATCCGGAACTGTATTTTGGAAAGGACCATGCTCCGTTGAGTAGGTATGATTGTAGACCACATCTATGACTACAGAAATCCCAGCTTCATGATAAGCCCGGATCATAGTTTTAAGCTCTTTCATGGTTTGTTTGGGATTGGATGGATCTGTTGAAAAACTGGTTTCTGGTGCAGAATGATTCTGAACATCGTAACCCCAATTGTAGGTCACACGACCTTCTTCATCGTACTGTTTATAGCGATCAGATATCGGCTGTAATTGCACGACATTGACCCCTAACTGACGGATATAATCAAAGGCAGTCACATCGCCATGGCTATTGACGGTTCCTTCTTGGCAAGCCCCCAGATAGGTCCCACGCAAAGACTCGTCCACACCTGATGTCGGTGACTTGGTCAAATCCCGAAGGTGCATCTCATAGATCACTGCTTGACAAGGATTGTCCAAGCGCCAAGGAGTCGCATCGGCTCCTTTTATAGTGCCCCAATCAAACTGACGATCTGCTCTTGAAAGAATGGCAGAGCGCATCCCGTCCGCTGTCGTTGCAATACTATAAGGATCGCGCGTCACTTGAGTATGGTGTTCAAAATGGACACGATATTGATAAGCCATGCCACTTAAATTTCCTAAAAAATCTAAAATCCAAACACCATGGGTATTTTCTGGGTGGTAGCTAGACTCTTGTTTGCCACGCGTCATCGGAATAGTTTTCCAGATAGGCGCATCCAGCTCGGTTGATTGATAAAGCAACAATTCAACTTTCTTAGCGGTAGGAGCCCACAATTTAAAGCAATGCTCCCCTTCTTCCTCACGATGGCCGAGCCAGCCTTGATACGCCCATTTAGCATCAAACTCTCTAGGGCGCATCGCCATATCGTAGGCATGAGGCTGACGATGGCTGTATGCATGACTCGTCAAAGCAGCTTGCAAAGAATAATAGACTGTATCGTCTCCATCGAGAATCCACACTTCTCGAACATGCCCTTCTGGTAAGAGTTCGATTTCAAAATCACGGGTCTTGGTGAGCCAATCCCCTTCTTTAACCAGGACATGGCCCCGGTTCAAGGCATCCTCACTCTCGTATACCAGATTTCCCTCTACTCCAAAATAATCCAACTTGGAGAAAGAGACTGATTTTCCTTCTACTTGATCCTGCCACTGCCACATATCATAGGCAAAATAATTTCCTTTTTGCTTATGAAAATGAAGCTTTACATGGTATTGTCGCATAACATTTTCCTATTTCCAATTTAATACCGAAGGAACCATTCCTCGTAAAACACGTAATGGAATCCAACTATTTGTTTTTATTCTTCAGATGGGTGAACCAAAGCATCGTTGTTGATTTCATCAATATTTGCAAAGAATTCCAAATGATTATGGAAGACTTCCAATTCAACTGGAGTATCTCCTCCGTATTCCCCATCTAGATTGATGCGGAATGGTTGAGCATTTTTTCCTAACATTTCAATCGTCAACTTCTTGGTCTTGAGATATTCTACATTTTCATCGTGCACATGTTTGCCCCCATTGATGGCCTGAATCATCAATGACAACATGTTAAAGAGCTTAGCAGTTTTTACGATAATCAAGGTAAAGTTCCCATCATCAAGCTTAGCATCTGGCGCGACACTTTCAAAGCCAGCAATCGAGTTGGTAAGAGCCACAAAAATCATAGACGCTGGCCCTTCAAAGACACCATTGTCATGCTCAATCCGTACCTTACGAGCCTTGTTTCGCGGCAACATTTTAGCTGCCTCAGCCACATAGGCAAAGTAACCCAAGCGAGACTTAACACTGCTTGGAACACTGAAGGTCAATTCTGTCATGGTTCCTGCAGCAGCAATGTTGATGAAATACTTGCTACCATAGGCACGACCAATGTCCATTTGAATGGTTTGGTTTTTTTCTATAATGCGGGCAGCTGCCACAGGATCTCCCATCGGGATCTTCAAGGCACGCGCATAGTCATTGGTGGTACCGGTCGGGATAAAGGCCATCTGCGGACGATTTTCCAGACCTGCAACCCCATTGACCACTTCGTTAATCGTACCATCTCCACCAGCAGCAATGATTAAATCAAAGCCTGCTTTTGCGGCTCTTTCTGCTTCATTTTGGGCAGAAAATGGTTCTGGAGTCGTTTGATAAGCGCTGGTTTCATAGCCCACGTCTTCGAGTACGTCCAAGACTTCCGCAATATTTTTCTTGATAATTTCTTGCCCAGAGGTCGGATTATAAATTAAACGGGCTTTTTTGATTCGTTCTACCATAAAGATCCTCTATAAACTTTCAAGCCAGGCCTCATCTTCTACCTGGATTCCTAATTCTTGTGCTTTGGTTAACTTGCTACCAGCGTCACTACCAGCAACGACCAAATCTGTTTTTTTGGAAACCGATCCAGTCACCTTAGCGCCCAGACTTTCTAATTTTGCCTTGGCTTCTGAACGCGTGAGTCGCTCTAGCTTCCCAGTCAAAACGACTGTCATTCCTGATAGGGCCGCATCAGCAGCGACTTTCTCACCAAGATAAGACAGATTGACTCCAGCTTCTTTGAGCTCTTGCAATAGGCACTTGGATCCTTCTTGTGCGAAATAACGCTTGAGGCTTTCAGCCACGACCATACCGAGACTGTCAATGCTGGCAATCCGTTCTGGATCAGCTGTAGCCAATTGATCAAGGTCATGGAATTCTTGGAGCAAGATTTGACTAACCTTGCTACCGACATGGCGGATCCCCAAACCAAAGAGTAATTTCTCAGCTGAGTTTTCTTTTGAAGCTTGAATGGCTTCATAGAGTTTTTCAGCAGATTTTTCTTTAAAGCCTTCCAAGGTCAATAGATCCTCGACTGTCAGACGATAGATCCCAGCTACATCCTCTACCAACTGAGCTGCGAAGAGTTTCTCTACAACAGCTGGACCCAAGCCTGTGATATTCATAGCATCCCGACTTGCAAAGTGGTTCAATCCTTCCTTAATCTGTGCTGGACAGAGTGGATTGATACAGCGAAGAGCCACCTCATCCTCAAAATGAAGCAACTCACTCTGGCAGCTCGGACAATGAGTTGGAATGGCTAATGCTTGATCAGATACCCGTTTATCTTTGACAACACGCAAGACCGCAGGAATGATATCACCCGCCTTGTAGACGATGACGGTATCATCCTGATGAATATCCTTTTCAGCAATATAGTCCACATTGTGCAAGGTTGCCCTGCTAACAGTGGTTCCTGCTAGCTGGACTGGAGTTAAATTGGCAGTTGGCGTCACAACACCGGTCCGTCCAACCGTCCAATCCACCGATAGGATTTTCGCTTCTTTTTCTTCAGCTGGAAACTTATAGGCGACAGCCCATTTAGGAGCCTTAACGGTAAAACCTAACTCTTCTTGAACAGCAAGGTCATTGACCTTGATGACGATCCCATCGATATCGTAGGGAAGATCTTCTCGAAGTTGAGCTACTTTTTGGATAAAGTCCCAAATTTGCTCCATATCCTCAGCCAGCACTCGCTCTTGGTTCACGACAAACCCTAAGCGGGCTAATTTCTCAAGCACGCCTTCCTGACTGCTTTGATCCGTCGGACTCACTTCTTGATACAAGAAGGTCGCGAGATTTCGCTTGGCCACGATTTTCGTATCCAATTGGCGAAGGGTTCCTGCTGCAGCATTCCGCGGATTAGCAAACTCAGGCTCGCCGTTTTCTTGACGGATCTGATTGACCCGATCAAAGGAAGCCCGTGGCATGTAACACTCGCCTCGAACTGTAATGTTCACTGGCTCTGGTAACACCAAAGGAATGTCCTTGACCCGCTTGAGGTTCTCTGTAATATCCTCACCGACAGAACCATCCCCACGTGTTGCGCCCGTTACGAGGACACCATTTTCATAGGTAAGGGAAATGGACAAGCCATCGATCTTCAGCTCACATACATAGCTGATAGAAGGAAATTCCTTACGGACACGCTGATCAAAGGCTTCTAATTCTTCACGCGAAAAAGCATCCTGCAAACTATAAAGGGGATACTGATGCTGGTATTTGGTAAAGCCTTTTAAAACCACCCCACCTACACGGTGAGTTGGACTCTCTGGTAAGATCTCATCTGGATGAGCGGTTTCTAGTTCCACCAACTCCCGATATAATTGATCATATTCACTATCTGAAACAGATGGAGCGTCTTTTGTGTAATACTCGTAAGCATATCGATTGAGTAATTCCACTAATTCTTTCATTCTGGTTTTCATGTTCTTATTTTATCATAAAATCTTAATTTAGCCTTGAATTTACTGCATTCTTAGCATGAAAAAAAGGAGCCAAAGCTCCCTTTTCTTATTTTGTAAAATCGATCCGTTTAGAAAGTTGATTGATGACAATCGCTCCAAAAATCAAGGATGCAAATTCGCCCAATCCCATGGTCAACCAGTTATAGAAGAATGGTTGGCCTTGAAGGTAATAAAGTTCCAAGGCAATCGTAAACATGGAGATGGAAAAGAAAATCGCAAACAAGAAATGGTCTAACCGAATAAGGCCGTTGAATACGAACTTGTTTTTGAACCGACCAAATAGAATAAGTCCAAGTCCTAGGAAGACAAAGGTTGAACCTCCACCAACAAAGACATCGATCCATCCAAAACTAAATAAGTTAGCAATCATACAACCAAGCGTCACCCCAATCAGATACTTCTTATTGTAGAAGGCTAAGAAATTCATCATCTCCGAAACGCGGAATTGATAGCCATAGTAGGCCATAGCGTTAAGAGGTGGGGTAATGGTCAATACGATATAAATCGCAGCAACAATGGCAATTTGTGCCATATCACGAGCAGTTAACTGTTTCATCTATTCTCCTTTAGCGGTTTTCCCGCGTGTAATATGCTTGGCGAAAGGATCTTAAGCACCAAGGGTTGAAGGTTTGATTTCTTCAACCTTTCAAGTATAGCATATTTTGAGGTTTTATGGTAGACTGAATTTATGAAAATACTAATTAAAAAATTTTTTGATAATGAAATTTTATCCTATCTCTTTTTTGGGGTTGCCACAACCATTGTTTCCGTCGGAACCCGCCTCTTCATCTATCAAGTGTCTCGTGATGAACGATTAGCGACCGCGATTGGAAACATCGCTGGGATCCTCTTTGCCTTTGCGACCAACGATACCATTGTCTTTAAACAAGAAAGAAAGGGCTGGTTTCAGCGCTTGATTCGATTTGCAATTGCGCGCTCTGGGACCTTTATTCTAGATATGGCCTTGACTGAGATTTTTGTCAAGCAATTCCCAGGAATTATCGGGCAATTTGTCAACAATAACAAGAGTCAAATCAATCTGATTGAAACCCTCTTTGCACAAGTGGCCATTGTGGTCCTCAATTACGTCTTTAGTAAACTCTTTGTCTTTAAAAACAAAAATAAGGCTTGAAACGATTGTTTCAAGCCTTATTCTTTTAAACTTCTATACTTGCATGCTCTGCACTTAATTGATAGATGGTGCCTTCAACCCCAAAATAATCCTTAGCTAGATCTTTCAATTCCTGCATGGCTGTTTGGGCCCGTTTGGCCTGCTCCTCGTTGATGGCTTCAATGACCAAAATAGCGTCCTTGGTATCTTCAGTTAGCATGGTTCTTTGAGCCTCACGCCAATTCAAGCAACGGCAAACGGCGCCTTCTTGGTCGTAGTAGATGATCTCCCCTTCCAAAGCTGGCGCATCTTCGTCAGCTCCTAATGGAAAGAAAGGTTCGCCTCCTTTCGCTTGACCTAGAGAGAGGCCACCCACCAATTTATCCATATCTTCTCCCCCACAAGGAAGGGCATAAGCCATCGACACGCTATTGTAAAGATCCACCAAAGGATTAATCGGATAGAATTCACGTCCCTGGTAAACCCGTTTTAAGAGCGCCTCGATGGAAGATCGGGCTCCTTTTTTTGTTTTAAACTTGCTAAAAGCTTGGCGCCACTCTTGAACGAACTCACTCTGGGTATAGTTTTCTTCATCGATAAATTCCAATGCTCTCTTGGCACCCTTGTCCAACAATTCTTTGAAATAAGGATCCTTGGCTTCATCTACTGTATTATCAATACCATACAAGGACATCACTGTAATTCTAGATGTTGGAAATAAATCCCAAAATGCTTGATCGACTGTCACTTTCATTGCTTTACCTCACTATAATGTCTTTTTTGACCTTTTTTGACTTGCTCCCAATCCAAGGTGATATTCTCACGAACTCGGATCAGATACTCCTCTAACTGTGCGACTTCTTCTTTGGAAAATCCTTTTAAGGCAGTTTTTTCAGAGTAAAGATGCTCCCCTAAAATGAAGGGGTAAATCTGCTTACCTTTTTCAGTTAATTCCCATTCCTTGATTTTAAGGTTTTCACCCCTTGGACGCTGTTGAATCATTCCTCGTTCTTCTAGTTTTTTTACGGATCGGGCAACAGTTGAGCGATCGACTTTTAAGAGCTCAGAGAGTTCTTCCTGAATCATTCCAGGTTGCTCGGCAATTCGCACCAGATAGAGGTATTGACCACGCGCCAAATCTAAATCTCGAAATTCAATATTTGATATAGAATCCAGTGCTCGCGCAATGATGCCTATCTCACGCAAAATACTCATCTCACTCCTCCTTTCCTATTGACAATAGCATAACACATTTTTATTGCAAATGCAATAAAAATAGATAAGAAAAAAAGAGGCTGGGACAAAAGTCCTAGCCTCTCAATTATTTTTGAATTGTCGAGCAAGACGCAGTGGTTGAGTGGGCTCTACTACGCTGATCCCATCAGCTTTTACAGCCCTACTCAACTGTGCGGAGGTGGGACGACGAAATCGAATTCTAACGAATGACCGATTTCTGTCCCACTCTCCCTTATTCCGTTTTTTCTTTTTTTATCAAGCGTAACCGACGCTTTAATTTTTGTGAAGCTTCTCTATGCCGAAAGTCCACTTCTTCTGATTTTAACTTAGAGACAATTTCTCCACTGCGCGTTTGGAACTTGGCTTCTCTGGCAAATTGGATACTGGCGTTTAAAATACAACCAATAATCATGATTTTTGCCACCAAGATGAACCAGAACATGATGACCGCTAGGACGACCGAACCGAAGAAACGAGCATCTAAGAAATGACTCACATAACGATCCACATATTTCCAAAAGATATTCAAGATCGCATACAGGACAGCAACAACAAAGGTCGCCCCTGGCAATACATATCTAAATTTTGGAATTTTGACATTTGGAAGGGTGTAATAGAGCAAGACCAGACTGACAAAAAGCAAAAGGTAGATGGTCGGCTCTGTCAAATTCAGTAAGCGCACATAAATCGTCCGATCAAATGAAAAGGTCTGATAGAGATAACGAACGATCATTTTCCCAAACATGGAAAGGATCAGCGAGAGTCCAAACAAACCCTGCAAGGCAAAACTGATCAGAAAGCTAAAGAGTCGCCCCCAGATAATACCACGCTCCTTTTCCACCCCATAACTCTTGTTATAGGCTTTTTGGAGGTAGGCAATGCTCTGAGAGAAGATCCACAAAGCAGAAACAATCGAAAAACTCAGTAAGCCTGTTGACGGTTTGGTCAAGACACTCGAAATCATCTGTGCCACTATTCGATATAAGGAGGCTGGCAAGACTTTTTGTAAGCTCAAAAGAATTTGGGTAGGACGAATATGAAAGTAGGGTAAAATATTGGCTGCAATCAGCATCAAAGGGAAAATGGAGATCAGCAAATAATAAGCCACCGCAATGCTGGTGATATCAGACTCTGCACTCTGATAAAACCGCACGAAGCCCTTTATAAATGGCTGTCCCAGTACTTTTTGTAGGACCTTTTTCATTCGTCACCTCCCCATTTTACTAAAAAAGAGCAAAGAGCGAAACCAGACACTTGCCTTCAGCTCCATTCTTTCCTCTCTATTTTTTAGTATGTTCCTTCTTCACCTTGACTAGTCAAGATCACTGGACCATCTTTTGTAATCACAAATTGATGCTCGTATTGACAAGAAAGTCCACCGTCGAGGGTCTTATGGGCCCAACCAGTTTCCATATCTGTATCAATCTCCCAAGTACCGGTATTAATCATTGGCTCAATCGTCAAGACCATCCCTTCACGTAAGCGAAGACCGCGTCCAGCACGACCATAATGCGGGACCATTGGTTCTTCATGCATGGTAGGCCCGACACCGTGTCCGACCAAATCACGCACCACGCCATAGCCTTTGCTTTCTGCATACTCTTGAATCGCTGCACCAATATCTCCCAAGCGATTGCCAACGACCGCTTTCTCAATTCCCTTATAGAGACATTCTTTGGTCACGTCCATCAAATCTTTGACTTCTTGCGAAACATTTCCAACCGCATAAGCCCAGCAAGAGTCCGCCAAGCCACCAGTATAGGACTCAGTGTATTTCTTCATTTGCGCCACATTGTCAAAATCTAATTTCGATACATCCAAAACAGATTTATCAAGCGGTTCTGATAAGACCATGTCTACCTTGAGGAGATCACCATCTTTGAGAATGACATGACGTGGAAAAGCATGGGCTACTTCGTCATTCAAACCACAGCAAGTCGCATAAGGATAGTCCATGAGACTACCTTCTACACCGATTTGAAGCGGCAAGACATTGGCTTCTTTACAGCGACGACGGACATATTCTTCTACTTCCCATAGGTCAAGCCCTGGCTTGATCAAGTCACGTAATCCAATATGGATACTGGCAAGGAAATCACCTGCACGATCCATGGCTTCAATTTCACGTTGTGATTTTAATGTAATCATTGTCTCCTCATTTCTTTTTGTTTAATTAATCTTAATTGTAATGGTTGCTTTCGCAACTAGCTGCAGATCTAAATACAAGCTAAAATCAACCAAGGCCGAACGTCTGGTTCGTCGAACTAGTTGTGGTTCAATGCGGATCACATCATCCACCTGCACAGCCTGTAAAAAATTGATGATCAACTGTTCGACAATCAAGCTACGCCCACTGTGTTGCATCATCTTGCGAATAATCTTCATCAGCACTTCGATCATGACCCCATTGGCCAAAACACCGCTTTTCTCCAGCATACTTGGCTCCACTGTGAATTGGTAATGGTCGTTCTCTGTCTGAATCTTTTGACCGATCTGCTCACTAAAGGTTGGTAAGCTCGAAAACTGCACCTTGCTAATCCGATCCATGACATCCCGACGCGTAATAACTCCCAGCAAGGTCTGGTTATTACGAACAACAGGAATCATTTCATAATCTTCAGCGATCATCCGTTGGCTAATCGTCGCAATGCTGGTGGACAAATTAGTGGTAAAAATGGTCCGTGACATCACCTTATCAAGGGTCGTCTGAGGCGCCTTATCTCCAGCATCTCTCATGGTTACGACTCCCACTACCATCTGGTGCTGATTGACAACCGGAAAACGACTAAAGCGATTCTTTCGAACCAAATCTAAATAATCCCTTACCGTATCCGTCTCAGAAAGATAGCCGTACTCATGGAAGGGCCGATAGACCTGCTCGACTGTCAAGATATCCGTCTTGATCTGCATGTTAGACAAAGCCTTATTGATCATGGTCGCGACGGTATAGGTATCGTGTGAAGTTCGGATGACTGGGATTTGTACCTGATTGGCCAGATCAATCACATCCTCACTCACTTCAAAGCCACCCGTCACTAAGACCGCATTGTCATGCTTAAGAGCCAATCGTTGGATGCTAGTGCGGTCACCCACGATCAAAAGCCCCCCTTCAGACACATAGTCAAGGACGTGCTTTTCTGTCATGGCACCGATATAAAATTTATTAAATTCTTTTTCGAGTCCCTCTTCACCAGCTAATATTTCAGAACCGGTGATTTCTAAAATTTCCCGATAAGTCAGGTGCTCTAGTACAGCTTTTTGCGATTTGACACGGATGGTCCCGCTTCTAGGACGCGTTTCGACAATTCCTTGATTTTCAGCTTCTTTAATGGCACGATAGGCCGTCCCATCACTGACATTCAAAAAATTGGAGATACTGCGGACACTGACCCGTTTTCCAATCGGTAATTTTTCGAGATAGTCTAAAATCTCTTGGTGTTTACTCATAGAAGTCCCCTCTACCTAGGCGGAAATCATAATAATCGCGCATTTTACGCGTATAGCGGTCACTCCCTTTGAATTGACGAAAGAGACGAAAACCAGCCTTCAAAGCAACCTTTTGACTCCCTGCATTTTCAACATGGGTGACAATCTTAAGCTCCTTCAGTTGAAATTTTTCAAACGATAGAGAGACCAACTCTTTGACCGCTTCTGTCATCAGACCCTTTCCCCAAAAATCTTTGTGTAAAAAGTAGCCTAACTCAGCCTCTCGCTTAATTTCATCCAACTTTTCAAACTTGATGGAGCCAATCATCTGATTGGTTTCCTTATCACAGATCGCCCAAACCCCCAAAGGATTTTTCATGAAATAGTTGGCTAGTACATATTGAGTTTCAGCAAGATCGGCTTGTGCAGGGAAGATAAATTGTAAATTTTCAGGATTCGAAGCAATCTTATAAAAATCTTCCGCATCCTCAAAGAGAAAAGGTCGTAAATACAACCTTTGTGTTTCAATTAGTGAATAGGCAGCTAAGTTCGTCCAAATATTCATTTCAAACTCCATTGTTCGTGTATCCAGCCGCCACTATCAGATCCCAAGTTCTGTCACTATTCCTCTACCAACTGGATGTCTGCTCCAAGTTGGGTCAATTTATGAATAATATCTGAATACCCGCGAAGGATGTATTCCACATTTGTAATTTCTGTTGTTCCAGAAGCCATGAGACCGGCGATCACTAAAGCCGCACCAGCTCGAAGATCCGTCGCTTTCACACTGGATCCTGTCAATTGATTTGGCCCTTCATAGATAATGTGGTCGTTTAAGGTCGAAATGGTGGCTCCCATTTTAGCCAATTCTGGCACATGGTTGACCCGTTTTTCATAAATCGTATCAACAATGCGCCCACGTCCTGCAGCCGTTAAGAGCAAAGGTGTGATCGGTTGTTGCAAATCAGTCGCAAAACCAGGATAAGGAGACGTTTTAATCTGGATCGCCTTCAAGCCCGTCTGCTTTTCTACAAAGATGCTATCTTCAGAAATGGTCATGCGCACACCCATTTCCTCTAACTTGGCAATATAGCTCTCCAAATGCTCATACAGGACATTATTGATCTGGATACCTTCTCCAATAGCAGCTGCAAGGGCAATATAGGTTCCAGCTTCGATGCGATCTGGAATCACCTGATGTCTCGTTCCATGCAATTGTGGAACACCATCAATGATTATGATATCCGTACCTGCTCCCCGAATATGGGCTCCCATGTTGTTGAGCAAGGTTACCACATCGATAATCTCAGGTTCCCGCGCAGCATTTTCGATCACTGTCCGACCTTCAGCCTTGACCGCTGCCAAAATCGTATTGATCGTTGCACCGACACTAACAGTATCCATATAGATATTTGCTCCTTGAAGAGGCTTGCCATCAGTCGCAAGTTTCATACTAGAGCCATCCATGGTCATAGCGGCTCCCATTGCTTCAAAGGCCTTCAAATGCAAATCGATCGGACGTGGTCCAAGGTCACACCCTCCAGGTAGTCCAACAGTTGCTTGACCATAACGTCCTAACAAGCTACCATAGAAATAATAGGAAGCTCGCAAGCTATTGATCTTTCCAAATGGCATAGGCATATTCTTCACCCCACGTGGATCAATGATCAAACTGTCTTCTTTGCGCTCGATCTTAGCGCCCATGATGGTCATGATTTCAATCAGACTCGCCACGTCGGAGATATCCGGTACCCCATCTAGGGTCACGATATCGTCCGCCAGAATGGTCGCTGGAATCAGGGCTACTACACTATTTTTTGCACCACTAATGGTCACCTCTCCTTTTAGAGGGCGACCACCATTTATTACAATTTTTTTCATCTTAATAATTTATTAGCTCTTTCAAGTCTTTTTTCCTTTTACTATCGTTTTTGGTAACGGAAATAAAAGGGACAACGTATTCAAAATACTGCATCTATTATACCACAGATTGACCTATTTTTCCATCTGTAGGAATTTTCAAAACGAAAAAAAGCTAGGATCAACTTGACCCTAACTTTTCCATTTCAACTAATTATTTTACAGCTTCTTTCAAGGCTTCTACCTTGTCCAAACGTTCCCATGGAAGGTCAATATCTGTCCGTCCCATATGGCCATAAGCCGCTGTTTGACGATAGATTGGACGTTTCAAATCTAGCATTTGGATAATCCCTGCAGGACGAAGATCAAAGAGCTCACGTGCTGCTTTTTCAAGCTTACTTTCAGCGACTGTTCCCGTACCGAAGGTATCAATCCGAACAGAGACAGGTTGAGCAACCCCAATGGCATAAGCCAATTGCACTTCTGCTTTCTTAGCAAGACCTGCTGCTACAATGTTTTTGGCAATATAGCGAGCTGCATAAGAAGCCGAACGGTCTACCTTAGTGGCATCCTTACCAGAGAAGGCACCACCACCGTGACGTGAGTAACCACCATAAGTATCCACGATAATCTTACGACCTGTCAAACCTGAGTCTCCTTGAGGCCCACCAATAACAAAGCGACCAGTAGGGTTGATGAAGAATTTAGTCTCCTCATCTAGATAAGAAGCTGGAATCACTTCTTTGATGACCTTGTTAATCACATCTTCGTGGATTTGTTCATTGCTGACATCTGGATCGTGTTGAGTTGAAATAACCACTGTATCCACGCGCACTGGGCGGTCGTTTTCATCGTATTCAACAGTAACTTGTGACTTGGCATCTGGACGAAGATAGCTGATTTCCCCAGACTTACGAAGCTCTGCCAAACGACGAACCAACTTGTGGCTGAGTGAAATTGGCAATGGCATGAGTTCTTCTGTTTCATCCACCGCAAAACCAAACATGAGACCTTGGTCTCCAGCTCCAATCAAATCAAGTGGATCTTGATCTGCATTTCCACGAACTTCCAAGGCTTCATTAACCCCTTGGGCAATATCAGGAGATTGTTCCACCAAAGATGGGTGTACTCCTACAGTCTCAGCAGAGAATCCATATTCCGTATTAGTATAACCAATCTCTGCAATGGTATCACGAACCACACGGTTAATATCCACATAAGCAGTCGTTGAAATCTCACCAAAGACATGCACGGAACCAGTATAAACAGCTGTTTCCGCAGCCACGTGAGCTTCTGGATCTTGCTCTAAAATAGCATCTAAAATAGCATCTGAAATTTGGTCTGCAATCTTATCTGGATGCCCCTCAGATACTGATTCAGACGTGAAAAGTTTACGTTCTGACATAAAAATGTCCCCCCTTAAAAAATATTGTTATAGAGTTACAAAGTACTGATAGAAGATTTCTACCACCTTATCGGGACCATATAACACTTCATTATAACACATTACATATGATATGGAAAATGATTTTTCAAAAAGCCCATTAAATCAGCTTTTTCGGTCTATGCACTACCCAGTTAAACTGACTTAAACAGTCCTCAAAGTTCCTAAAAAGTTCACAAAAATACCCCGTAGGGTATCTATCAATTGACGAGTTCAGCAGGCAAGATCTAGCACCCTCACACGGTGCTTTTTTATCTTCAAAAATGGTAGACATCCGCGTACCAATGGGTACTCGAAAACCTACCACCTACTTAAATGATAACAGTTCTTTAAAAATTTTCAACCCTATCTACTTTAATCAGTCTCCATTTTTAAATAATATACCTCCAATAAATACCAGGACTCCTAAAACCAAGGATAAAATATTTGGACCTGTCCAATAAGGATCTAGCGTACCTATGATGGAAACAATAAATAAGACGGCTGATGTATTTAAGAGACCCACATTTCCATTCCTCATAGCTATGAAAAGGATGAAAGTCGCAATCATAAAACAAATATAATGGATGGCACCAATATATAAGATCAGTAGATACATGGGGTTTCCTAAAAATAAAGGAAAAATCATAATACCAAGGTGGCAGACTGCTATTATAAGGGCGCTCCATAACCAAGACGAATGAAGAATGATCCTCTTTGGCGAATTTTCTTTATCATTGTTTGATTGTATATCAGCATTCAACAGATCGTTTACATCTATCTCTCCTTCTACTTGAGAGTTTTCCATCTCTGATTTAGTTTCAATAGATGATAGATCTTGTACTTTCACCTTGGACTCCCAGCTATCTGCAACTTTCTCAAACAAACCAAAAACACGACAAGCAATATAAATCGATAAGAGAAGATAAAAGAGACCGTAAAAACTTATACGAGTGATGAAAGAGTATACTGCACCTATCTCAACAAGAGAAGATAAAATGAGCAAGAGAGAAAATACTTTCTGAAGTTTCTCACTTGTATTTGTGATCATAACATTAATCAGAAGTAGAAACATTAACTCCATTACAATGTATCGAAGTGTAAAAGCGTAAATGTCACTCGTTCTATCCATACCAATCAATATAAATAGTGGAGAAATATTTGTAGAGGCAACAAATAGTACTAAATAAGCTATCGATGATTTCCAACTATCTTTACTTTTCCAATTGTTTAAAAGCTCCCTCATTTCTACATTCTTTATAAGCAAGCAAATCCATATTAAACAAATGATATTTAGCAGAAAGGAAATGTTCATCAGATTTGTTGGGGAAAAAGAGGGTAAAACAAGCATAAGTAGTTGGATAATCGAGAGGAGAAGAACAGCTATCAATCCTTCAACATTTAAACGTTGCTTCATGATTCTCCAAATTACCCAGCAAATAATCATTCCATTCCATATAGAAAAAATACTAGAGGTAGTGATCAGTGGTATATCTCCATTTAAATTTTGGGCATTATAGCTCTCTACTAGACTACTACCATAAGAAACAAGATAAAGAATTGCTTCAAGAATTAGCAGTATACCATACCATTTTTTTCTAGACATAGATTCTCCTCCACTTTCTAAGAAAAGTATTTAACGATTCATTTATTTAAATTATAACACAATTTGTAACCGTTTTCTTAGTGCGTTATCAGTACTAAATAAATAAAAAAGATAGGATTGAACATCCTACCTGCTAGCATCACTCTTCATTTTTAAGCAATACAATTCCAATTAAATCCAAAATACCTAAACATAAGGGAGCAATTCGAAATATTTCCCAGTCCGGATCAAAAGCCAAGATGATAGACAGCAGATAGAGTCCAACACTCGCATAGAGAAGGCTTTTATTCCCCTTCTTCATCCCTAGTCGAATTAGAGAGGCTCCAATCGCAAGACTTAATAAGTTTGGACCAAGGAAAATCAAAACGACAAATCCCCAACCATCACCCCAAGGTGCAAAGTAAAAGACAAACAATACAAGATAGATAATGGATATGTAAAATGTCACTGAAAGAAGAATAGAATGTAAGCTATTTTCTTTTGGAGGATTCTGAACAAATACAGAATTGGGATAATCTTCACTGATCTTGCTATGTTCTTTATTATCTTCAAAATGTTTCTCTTGATTTGTCATCATTTTCTCCTACCTTTCTTATATTTTTATGTTTTTCCTTTAACACCATTATACTTGATTCCATTATTCTTTTCATGATAGCCATCTATTCAATGCTATCTCTTAAAAATTAATTTGGACAGGTTTACAATTAGATTGTTAACATATCATGAAATAGTTGGGAAATCTTCCCTAAATAAAATCAGCCTCTGCAATAGCTCGTTTCACTTCTTCAATTGGTAAATTGACCAGTTCTACTTCTTTTTCACGGTAAAGATACTCGGCATATTCATCGATGCGGTATTGATGGATATAAACGACCCGCTTGCAGCCGACTTGAAGCAATTGCTTGGTACAATTGAGACAAGGAAAATGCGTCACATAAGCTGTAAAGCCTTTGGGAATTCCACGTTCAGCTCCTTGCAAAATCGCATTGACTTCCGCATGAATCGTCCGGACACAGTGTCCCTCGACCATGAGGCAGCCATCCTCTAAACAGTGATCTGTCCCAGAAACAGACCCATTATACCCGGTTGCAATGACCTTATTATCCTTAACTAGAACAGCGCCTACTTTCGCTCGATTACATGTCGCTCGATTCGAAATCAGTAAGGCCTGTGCTGCAAAATATTCATCCCATGCTAGTCGATTATGTGTCACCTTTATATCCTCCTCATATCGGTTACGATTATTTTCATTATAGCATGAAATCAACAAGAAAAAAAGGGAGTGGGAAAGAACTCCTAATATAAAAAAGGTTGAAAAGGTTCCCCAAACCTTTTCAATCTTCCCACCCCCGCACAGCTTCAACAGTCTGGGAGACTGTTGAAGGTTGCAGATAAAGGAAACATAGTTTCCGTCAACATAGGTCATCTTTAGAGCTTAAAAAGCGAATAAAGATACCAATCAACCACTGCGTCATACAGTTATTTCTATCATACATCAAAGGCTGGACAACTTTTGCCCAGCCTATTATAAACATTATTTACCAAGTTTTGCTTTAGCTGCATCTGCAAGAGCTGTGAAAGCTGCTGCATCGTTAACAGCCAAGTCAGCAAGCATTTTACGGTTAACTTCGATCTCAGCCAATTTCAAACCATGCATCAATTGTGAGTATGAAAGTCCGTTCAAACGAGCTGCCGCATTGATACGTGTGATCCATAATTTACGGAAGTCACGTTTCTTTTGACGACGGTCACGGTATGCATAGTAGTAAGAGTTCATTACTTGTTCTTTTGCAGTACGGAACAAGATATGTTTAGCTCCATAGTAACCTTTAGCTAATTTAAGAATACGTTTACGACGTTTGCGTGATACAACGCCACCTTTAACACGTGCCATTTATATTTCCTCCAATATTTCCTAGAATTCTTTACTTACAAATACGCAATTATTTTAAGCGAGTAAGCATTGCTTTGATACGTTTAAAATCTCCTGCATGCACCATAGATGCTTTACGAAGATGACGACGTTGTTTCTTAGTTTTTCCGTGGAAACGGTGAGAAGTGTAAGCACGGAAACGTTTAAGTCCACCAGAACCTGTACGTTTGAAACGTTTAGCTGATGCGCGGTGTGTTTTTTGTTTTGGCATGATATTTTCTCCTTTTTTTAACTTTCTGACAGATTATTTCTTGTCAGTTGCTGGCGCCAATTGCATGAACATTTGACGTCCATCCATCTTAGCTCGTTGTTCGATGATCGCCACATCTTGTGTCGCTTCAGCGAAGTCGGCTAAAACTTTAGCACCAATCTCTTTGTGGGTAATCATACGACCCTTAAAGCGAATGGATACCTTCACTTTATTTCCTTTTTCAAGGAATTTGCGAGCATTGCGAAGTTTTGTATCGAAATCACCCTTGTCAATTACTGGGCTCAAACGAACTTCTTTCACGGTCACAACGCTTTGTTTTTTGCGTTGTTCTTTTTGCTTCTTCTGGTACTCAAATTTGAACTTACCGTAGTCCATAATTTTCGCAACAGGAGGTTTAGCTTGAGGTTGAATGAGAACCAAGTCAACATTAGCGTCGTCCGCAAGTGCTTGCGCTTCGCTAAGTGGTTTGATACCCAATTGCTCACCTTCAAGACCGATTAAGCGAACTTCACGTACACGAATTTCATCATTGATGAATAAGTCTTGCTTTGCTATGGTTTTCACCTCTTTTTTATTATTCGAGAAAAACAAAGAACGGACCTGCAAAACAGGCCCGAACTACATGATGTATTTCATTTCTGAAACTTGATCCGTAGGGGCCAGGCAACTTGCGTCACAAGGCGAGAAGTTCTCACTTCTGCTTTTCTCAACTTTTATATGATATCAAGTTTTTTATTCTTTGTCAAGAAGTTTTTTTGCTTTTTCTTCAATAAATGCAACAACGTCTGCAATTCCAACACCCGTTGTGTCAAAATGAATGGCATCAGCTGCAGGTTTCAAAGGAGAAACGGTACGGTGGCTGTCCTTATAGTCACGCTCAGCGATTTCTTTTTTCAACAATTCAAGATCCGCTGTGATGCCCTTTTCAACATTTTCCTTATAACGACGTTCTGCCCGCTCCTCAACAGAAGCGACCAAAAAGATCTTCAACTCTGCATGTGGAAGGACGACTGTCCCAATATCGCGTCCATCCATAACGATGCCCCCCTCTGCTGCAATTTCTTGCTGTAGAGTGACAAGTTTTTCACGGATCGGCGCAAGCGCTGCAACCCATGAAACATTGTTGGTCACTTGGTTATCGCGAATCGGGTGAGTAATATCCACGTCCGCTACAAAGACAAGCTGCTCTCCTTCTTCCGAACGACCGAAACTAATTGGATACTGATCTAAAAGGGCTAAGAGGTCATCAACCTGTTCAGCTGTCAGATTATTTTGCAAAGCTAGGTAAGTCGCTGCACGGTACATAGCTCCTGTGTCTAGATACGTATAGCCTAGATCCTTGGCAATGATCTTTGCAACTGTGGATTTTCCACTAGAAGCCGGTCCATCAATGGCAATTTGAATTTGTTTCATGCTGTCCTCAACTCCTACTGAATCTTAACGACATCACCAGGATTGGCATACCAAGATCCTGTAGACATATGAGATGGATTTAACTGTTCCAATTGGGCAATGGAAATACCAGCACGCGCAGCGATCGCTGCTTCCCCTTCACCTGCTTGAACAGTGATCGTGCCTTCTTCAGAGTTCTCATCTTTTGAACTATCGTCTTTAGCCGCTTGGTCATTTTGTGCTGCAGGGGCTGATGATTTCTGTTCAACCTTAGTCTCTCCATTGTAGAAACCAGACATTTGTTTTGATTTATTGCTGCCACCTGTTGAAAGGAAGATCAACAAGCAGACCATCGCCACTACTACTACAAAGAAAATAATGGCTAAAATCGTCAATAGACGATCTGCCTTGATTCCGTTTAACTTACTCGTTCTTTTCAATGTTTCTTCTCCATCATCGTAAATATCTTCTTCCCATGGTTCTTTTGCCATGACTTCCTCCTTGTTTTTTCTCGTAAAAATCATTACAATAGAAGTATGAAAGTTACGTTAATTCCAGATCGTTGCATCGCTTGCGGTCTCTGTCAGACCTATTCTGAATTATTTGATTACCATGACAATGGCATCGTTAAATTTGCTGCTGAAGAGGACGACCTCCTTGAAAAGGAAGTTCCTGTCACAAACGATGTTCTCGAGGCTATTAAAGAATGCCCCACCCGTGCTCTCTTAAAAGATTAAGAGGGCTTTTTATTTGTTTGCATAATACATCTCGTAGTAATCCACATGGATGAAATTGTCCGTCAGGATTACTTCTCCCTTAAAATAAGGATTTAAGGCAAGTGCATTGATAAAGTATTTTTTCGGCCATTTACGCATACAGAATGTTCGACTGCGCGATCCATCATTAAATATGAGCTTGATCGATTTCTTATTAACTTCGACCTTTTCGATCGAGTCAATCTGCACCTTGATTGGAGTAAAAGGATTGGCTGTAATAATCCGTAAGATCCCATCCTCATAGATCGTGAAGTAACGATGGACCCCAATCGCGAGCAAGGCCATAAATAAAAAGAACGAAAACAAAACTAGCGTTGGCACACTAGAGCTCTCATACATCAAGGCCAGTCCAATAAAGACCGGAATCACTGCAATGGACCAATAAGTCACAAGAATAGATAAGTCCGGTTGCCAATGATAATGGACCTTTCCAAATATCTTAATCATGAGCGTACCCCCATCTAATAGTTTAGCATAAAAAACAAAAAAAAGGGAGCCAGACAGCCAAAATCACGAAGATTTTTAACTGCTTGCTCTCCTTTTAATTGGATTTATTAGTTGGAACTTTAAAGAAGTCTTTAGAAAGGTAATCTTTCCCACTAATCAAGTCGTATTCAACCATTTTCAAATCCTCTGCAATTTCTTGCGCTTCTCCTTCTAAGGCCTTTTTATCGACACTTGCTTTTTTCAGCACTTCTGTCAACAAAGCATAGTAAGGTGAAACTTTTGAATTGGTCTGTTCAAAGACCATAGCAGAGAAATCACTTGAATTAACCAAAGGATAGTTCAATTTCGGTGCATCAAAATTACTCCAAATGAAGTAGTCTGTCTGATACTGACTCTCCGGATTATTCTTAAAGGCGGACTCAGGATAAAGACCTGGCAAATGATCCCCATAAAATACCACTGTAATCTTCTTATCGATTTTAGAAAGACTTTCCAGGAAGGATTGGGTGGCGGTGTCGGTAAAGGTTAAAAGACGTGAATAATTCGTTAGCTTGGTATTTTCATCATCTGAAAAACCTCTGCCTGTTGCTGTTAAGTCTGAAGGTTCTCCTGCTATAAATGGGGAGTGATTTTGAATTGTAATGACAGAAAAGAACTGATTCTTTTTAGCATCCATCTCTTTTAATACTGCCTTATACGTAGATTCATCACTTATATGTACTTCTTGATAACCTAAATCATAATTCTTTTTATCATCAATACTTATAAATTTATTGAATTTCAATCTATTGTAAATTACATTTCTAGAATAATTAATTGGAGATTCGAAATGAATAACTTCTTTATTATTAAATGAATCACTAACTGAAATTAGTTTTTTCATTTTAGGAGCAACCTCTGAGTACAATACAGAAACTGTAGGATTAATATTATAAAAAGGTAACCCCGTCAATGTTTGGAACTCCATATTTGCAGTTCCACCACCATAACCATCCGATTGCATTAATCCACTTGTAACTTTTGCCTTAATTTCTTGAATTTTTGGTATAGGATTTCTAGATAAACTTACCCCTTCAATTCTTGATGGGTCAGCAAAACTCTCACTTAAAACATAAACAATCGTTTGATTATCAATTAACTCATTTCTATTTTTATTGATTTCTAAAGCTACTTGATCATATTTCTTCTCAATTTCTTTGATTTTTTCTTTACTATATCCCTTCGGTTCTATAATTGGATCTGTTGTTATTTGATTCAACCATACATATGACAACGATCGATATCTAGCGTTTATGGAATTTCCTAACCATTTTGTATCTTGGAAATTATTTAACAAAGTAATAATCGGAACGTCATCAATAATTTTTCCATTATCTTTTCTTTTAAAAATAGAATAAACATTAATGGACAATAAGAGCATAAGTCCTAATAAAACAAATCTTAAGATCGTTGCACGAATAATTCTACCTGGATAAATATATCTCCGTCCTATTATATAGATAAACGTAAAAATGACTAAGGAAATACTCACAGTCATTAAAACCGAAGCATCTACAAAACTAAATAAAACAGAAGGTTGAAATACCCAGACCAAATCACTTGGCAAAATTGGTTCCGCACGCATACTAAATTTTATAGCATTCGCAACAATAAACAGAACACCACCAAATAAAATTAATATTGTCGTAAATAAATATCTATTAAGAAATATGTATAGAAAAATAAACAGATAAGATAAGCATAATATCTGAAAGATTACACCTCCAGGAAATATTGAGTATCCAACCAAAGGTTCCCCATGTCCTAGACCCAATTGAATTCCTGTATTAAATAATATTGCAAGACTAATACTTGTAAATACAGCTAGCGAAAAACTAGACCTATTTTTTACTACATCAACTTGTCCTTTTACAAAAAGCAAGCCAACTAAAGTCAGGAAAATACTTAAGAGTAGCAAATAAAATTCTAAAATCCAAAATTGGCTCAAGGAGTACTTTCCTGCTCCTAATTTCTCAAAATTTCCAGATACATACCATGATGTACGATACAAAAAAGAAAGAATTTTAGAATCAGTAAAAATGAACGAACAAACTATGCTAGAATGCAAGACATATTCGAACAGTTTCCCAATAGGTTCTAATTTTTTTCTATTCGCTTTATTATCATATGATTTTTTGATCTGACCCAAAACATAAGAAATCACTAACAATGATAAAATAAATACTAGAGAATTAAATTGCCAAAAATTATTTTTTTGGAAATGATCAATCTTATAACTAGGATTATTAATATTAAGCGAAATATCAATCGAGTATGATAGTATTAAATAGATTACGTATGAAACTAAAATTTTAAGGAAAAAAATCCATTTTAAAGCGTATTGTGAAATTAGTAAAACTAGAATTAAGAATGCAATTCCAAACCAAATACCAAACTGATTAACTATGAACAATACAGATCCTGTTGATTTGATCTCTTTAGAAATCAAATTTTGTGTTAAGAAAGTGTTGCTTATAAAAAATAAAAGAAAGAGAGTTATACAGTACTTTTGTGTTCTTGTTATTTTATTATAAATTTTAAAAAGAAAATCTCTAAAATCTAATTTCCTCTTTCTCTTCATTTTTTATCCTTTCTAAAAATTTTTTTATCCCTGCAATTGAGTGTATATTCCGATACTAATTGTTAAAATATTTAAATACACTAACATATATTGCAAACTACATTCAAAATTCGAATCTTCATTTTGAATGGTCATATCTAAAAAACCAAATAATTTTCTAAACCATGATCCACAAAAAAGTGGCAAAAACATCAGAATAAAATAATAATAACGACCTTGTACACCACCTACAGTAATATCACCTTTGTGGTATACCCTAGGATCTCCTGAAATAGCAATTACTATTAATGAGGCAATACCTGCAAGTAAAAGAAGACAGTAATATTTAAAAAATGTTGGCATTTCAATTTTATTTTTTAATGCAATGACAAACATAGCGAAAAAGAAAGTAACTATCGAAATTGCAATTAAAAACGGAGACGATTCTGAAACATATTTCAATGGTTCAGAAACAAAGTCATGAATAATACCGTATGGCGCTAAAAGTAAAGTTCTAATTAATGGTAATGGATGTGTTACAAAATATAATAGTCCTGGTCCTTTGCCTGACAAAGCATTGTCTGAAGCAAACAATTTAATGATTCCAACGTATGTAAAGGAAATTAACAAATTTAAACCAAACAGGATTGAACTGAATTTTCTTACTGATTTATCCTGGTAATACTTATTTGGCAATATTGAAAATAGACTTCCAATTAATACAAACGGAAATTTTGCAAATGAAAATAATAATGTAGAGAATTGAAATGCAAAAGCATATTTTCTATCAATTTTACGTTCACCTGATAGAATATTTGTCAATAAAGCAAGACTAATTAATGTTGCTCCAAAATATAAATAATCATAATGATAACCTGCTATGATGTACAATACTGCAGGAAATGTAGAAAATAAATATATCGCTTCTCTATAAACTTTGCTGATTTTTAATGCAATAAATACTAGAATGGCATATGCTATTACTTCGAAGATTCTTCCCAAATAATAGGAAACAAACACTTTTTTAGAGATTAATCTACCTATATTCCATCCAATTGCACTAGGAATGAAGGCTGGATTATCAAATCCAACTCTTACTCCTTTAATTTTACTTTTCTTATGCTCAACATTGAACCAATAATTTTTATCTTTTTTACTAGGATTTCTTAGTGCATCATATTTAAAAACTGAATTATAATCTTCCAATTTCTCATTAGAATATTTAAAAATAGGACTATCAGAAATACTAATGACGTTTGGTAAATGAGACTCTTCATCTAATCCATATTGAACTGGTTTCACTACTGAAATGACACTACCAAAAATAATTATCAGAAAAAAAGCATTAATTGGCAATTTCTTTTTGTCTTTTGGATCAAAAAGAATAAAATAAATCACAATACTAATAATTAATAGTATAATTTTGAGATTGATAGTAAACTGAAATAAACTAGCCAAAAACACCCTTGAAAATAATACTAAAAATATAGCGATTAAAATATTTCTAATTTTAGTCTTATCAATAACTCCCATATAATTTACTCTACTTTCTTTTTATCATTCTTTTTAGTATATATTTCACAGCTCTTGCAGGACCGATTACGATATACTTCAAGGCTCCTTTGATCCCCCCAATTTGATTAAAGTCCACAAAGGTATGGGGTTGGAGATCTTCACGATTGTTCAATTGCTTATTATCAATAAATGGTGTCAGGACATGAGGATTTTGAGAGATCCTAAAGTCATATTTTTGGTCCCAAGCAATGTAGATCAACAAACGTTCGATCGCATGCAATATCGAATTTTGAGGTAGAGGTTCAGCTGGAACATCTGTTGCTGTCAAATTCAAATCAAAGAGTGGTTTCAAAGCATCATATTTAAACCAAACAAAGGTCCCATAACTCATGACAAAGGTATTGAGATTTTTGAAGTCAATCGTCTTGGTCGCTCCCATCCGTTCCCAGAGCTTATTCATCTCTGGTGAAATAAGAGCCTCATTCCAGGCAACCACTATTCGATTGTAACGGAAGAAAGTTGGAATATCTGCGATAGTGATTCCGACTTTTGGATTGGCTTCCATATTGGCTAGGATTTGATCAGCCGGTTTGACCAACATCTCGATCAATTCTTTCCGCCAAGATTCACCTGCCCAGAAATCTGCTTCTTTGGATTTCTTGGTATGGAAATGACCAACATAATCGTATTTTGAGAGTTGCTCTTTTAAGAGCAGCATTGGTAACACATCTCGTCCAATGTTTCCAGTCACTACAACCGTCGCATCTTGTGACCGATTAGAAAGAATTTGTTCAATAGCCTGCTTCTTCTCTTCTACATCTGTCGTGATCCATAAGTCATAAGCAAAATGAAAGGCTTGGAAAGCATCTAGAAACTCTTCTAAAAGGTCCACATAAAAGACATGAAGATGAACCGCAACTTTTTTACCAAACTCTCCAGCTAATTCCAGTTTTTTCAAGTACTTACGAGACAAGAGATAAGGATAGTCCGGACGATCTATCATAGACATGTGGTTGAGTATCAAATCCAATGGATAGTCCGATACACGCTCCAACTCGTCAAAAATATAAGGCATAATTCCTTCATTGTTTGCAATGGTTTTGACTTTGATGAAAGGAACCTTATGATTGAGAATCGCTGTAGGATTATAGTAAGAAAAGTCCGGATAGAGCATTCCTGTGGTGTCTTCATGAATGGTATCAAAGACAGTCTTATAGCGAAAACCAGCATCCAGGAAATTCGTTGTGACCTTGGTTTCGTAGTTATCGATCACATCCTGAACATTGGTAAAGTCCTGAACTCCCTGCCAAAATTCATGGAAAGTACTTGATTCAATAACCTGTTTTTTAAAGCTAAGATAATAACTCTGAATATGCTCGTTAAAATCCTTGTCTTTCCGGTAATTGGTCATTCCCCAGAAATCCACTTCATTATCCTGTTCGAACTGCTGATAAATTGGTTCTAGATCCCAAAGAGGTCCAAAGCAGGTATCATTCATGAGGGTAACCGAATCAAAATGAGCCAGTTGGTCAAAGCCAACTGTCTTCATTCCATCCCGCCAAGCCGCAAAGTCAAAGCCACTATTTTTGCGCTCTAGAATATCGTCTACCAGATGCTGTGCTACTAAATTAGACTTCACATCTTCTGGTAGTTGACTATTGGAGATAAAGACCACCCGTGAATACAAGGGGCGAATCTTTTCTAATTGATAGAGTACATGTCCACTAATAAAATTGAACTTATTGTAGTGAACATATAAAAGTAAACGTTGCATATTATTTCCTTATTCTTAAGAATTTCAAAATCTTTGTTGGAATGGTCCAACGGCGAGAATGGATGACTGTATTATATGCTTCTTTCGTAGCTTGTAACTCTGCCTCAAGATTTTTCAAACTATTTTGACAATCTAACATTTCGGCAGCAAAAACTTTTCCAATATAATCCGGTGCAGAGGGATTATCTATAGAAATCATTTTATAGCTCAGTTGATACACACCTTCTTCTTCAACTTCATAAATCAATTGAGGATCTGGTTCACTAAAAAGAAACAAATTATCTGTAACGATACCATTACTATAAACTGGCCAGCAAACCTTTCCGTTAGAATCTCTCAATTCAACATCAGAGTAATAACTTGGACTTTCAGACAGATCAACTCGGATAACAGAAGTTCCCTTCGGAATTTCGATTGCTAGACTATCTTCTTTTTGAAGAAGTTTGGTCATGGTACGATCTTCCGAATAAGTATTTTCTTCGTTACCAAAATAAATTGTAACAGACTCCATTCCGATGTGTGAAAGAGAATCCATTGGTTTGGAAAGGCGAATCTCATAAGTATTATTCCGATCTAAAAGAATCCTCGTCATCTCTTTAAAATCAGCATTTGGATACTTATCAAGATAGTCCAGTTGTGTTTGTAGTAACTTATGAAAACGACGTTCTAATCTTTTAAAATCAGTAGGACGAGAATCCGATCCTTGATTAATGGTATAAGCAACTGTCGCTTCATCCAGATAGGCTAAAGAAGTCCGTTGAAAGAGCTCCAATTGGAGGTTGAAAGTATCATCTGATGTCGTTAAGTCTAACTCTTGATTGACTTCTACCATCAGATCTCTATCAACTAGCCATGTAGAGGCCATGGTAAAGCCTCTTGTTGCCAGCATCTTTTCATAAGTATCTGCTAATGGGATCGTATGTTTGGCAAAGCCGGCCTTAGAAACGAGGGTTCCTTGTTCATCATAAATATCAAAATCTGTATTGGACCATTTGCAATCAGGTTCACTTTCTAATAAGTCAACCTGTTTCTGAAGTTTTAAAGGGTCTAACCAAAAATCATCTCCATCACAGCGGGCAATATACTTTCCACGTGCTTCTTTACAGATAGAGACCCAGGTTTTAGAAATTCCCTGATTCTCATCCTGATAAAAGGCACGAATCAGATCAGGGTAGTTGGCTTGATAATCCTGAATGATAGAACGAGATCCATCGCTTGAAGCATCATCCACCAAGATAATCTCATAATCAAACTCTGTCTCTTGGGCTAAGAAGCTATCAATCGTCTTCTTTAGCCAGGGCTCTTTATTAAAAACCGTACAAATAATCGAAACAAAAGGCGTCGTTTCCATATTTCCCTCAGTCTAGTCAGTCATTGACCATGTTCCATTGCGTTGGATTAAGCCACTTGCCGAATCCATTGCTGATTTATCATCCAAAGCGATATCATCTCGATTGATAAAGATCAGTGGAGTCTGGGTGGCATCTGAAAAGGCCAACATCTGCCCTTCCTCATCCCTTACTGTCACTTCCAATTTCATTTTTAAGTCATTTACAGTTGGCAGTGAACAAGTATAATGAACCGTTTTATGCCCAGTTCCACTCATCAGTTGATTCATAGAATTATCATTGTAGATCCAAATGTTCCGATCGATATCTGTTAAAGACAGAGCGATATAGGTCCTGATATCTTCACGAACATCAAAATCAATCTGGAACTGAATAGGATCTTGAGGACGTAATTTGTTTGAGCTTAACAACTGAAGCTGAAAATTTTCAACCAAGATATTTTCTTCCTGGTTTGAATTACCTGCTCCATTAGCTTCTCCTCCCTGTTGCAAAGGAGCTGTATTATCAAAACTGTACTGATTGGCAACATTTTCTGGACTCCCTAAAGCTTTCACCAATCCATTTTCAATCAAAACAGCCTTGTTACAATATTTCTTGACGGCTCCCATATCATGGGTAACCAGGATCGTGGTTTTCCCTGATTTCTTGCGCTCTTGGAAGTAATCGTTACACTTGCGCTGGAAGGCCTCATCTCCTACTGCTAGGACCTCATCCAAAATCAAGATATCGCCTTGGGCCTTAATGGCAACTGAAAAGGCTAGACGAACCTGCATGCCTGATGAGTAGTTCTTAAGCTTTTGGTTCATAAATTCATGCAACTCGGCAAAGTCTACGATATCATCATACATGGCATCAATTTCAGCTGTCGAGAAGCCTAGCATAGCTCCATTCATATAGACATTTTCACGACCTGTCAGTTCTGGGTTAAAGCCCACTCCAAGCTCGATAAAAGACACCAGTTTCCCATCGATAGTAACAGAACCTTTCTCAGGAACATAGATTTCAGAAATGATTTTCAAGAGAGTCGATTTTCCAGAACCGTTTCTTCCGAGGATCCCGAAAAAGTCTCCTTTTTCTACTTCAAAAGAAATATCCTTAAGAACATGTTGTTCTTTGTATCCTTTGATTCCTTTGAAGCGATTGACCAGGGCAGTTCGAAGGCTATTGGTTGCCTCTGTTGGCAACTTAAAGTACTTGCTGACATGGTCTACTTTTACTGCAATTTGTTTATCTGTCATTAGAGAATCTCCGCAAATTTCTTAGCATGTTTGTTAAAGTAAGCAAAGCCAGCAACAAAAATAAGAATTGGCAAGACATAAGGAATCAGAACCAAGAACTTATTTTCCACCAAAAGCCAGACAGGGGTGTTGGCCTTATCAATCAAGAAATAACGCATGTCTTGAATAATTTGAGCCAAAGGATTCATCATGACCAACTTAGCAGCCCATGGATTGCGGTCTGCAATAAAGGTAATCGGATAGATAATTGGCGTCGCATACAAGCCTGCTTGCAGGAGTACTTCCCAGACTTGACCCAAGTCACGGAAACGAACAAAAAATGTCGCTAAGATCAATGCGCATCCTGTCGCCATCAAGAACAACTCAAAGAACAACGGAATCACCATCAAAGCTGTCCAAGAAAATGTCACTCCATTAAAGAATGAAAAAATCAAGACAACAACCAGGTTAATAACAAAGTTGATGGCTGCTCCTGAAATCGCAGACAAGACAATGATGTGTTTGGAGAAGTTCAACTTCCGCAACAGGTCGCCTCGACTAACGATCGACACCATCCCCATAGATGTGGCTTCTGAGAAGAAGCCCCAGATTACATTGGCCAACAAGAGGGCAACTGGGAAATGGGGAACATCTCCACCCAAACGTAAGAATCGGATGAAGACAATATACATGATCGTAAAGGTCATCAAGGGCTTTAAAATGGACCAAAGATAACCAATCGCTGATCCTTGGTAGCGTAATTTAAAGTCTGTTTTGATTAATTCTCTTAATAAAATTCGATTTTTCTGACTAAAAACGTCAAACATTATTTTTTACCTCGATATGCAAACTTTGTCAGAATCAAGCTGGTAAACACAACCGTATGAAAAGCTCGGTTCTTCCGGTAACCATACTGACGAATCCGTCTCAGACGTTCTTTTAGTGGGACATCCATAATGGTCACAAAGTTTTCAATGATTTCTTTAGTTTGGGAACTGACAGGCAGATCCAATAAATTTTTTGCTTGTTCTTGACTGGAATTGATGAGATTCCAATATTTAGCAAACAAAATATGAGGGCGAACCCAGTTTTTGACCCGTTTTCTAAGGGTACGAGCTCCCAGAACATTGCTACTGTGCTGACGGTACAATTCTGTCGGCTGATCGATATAGATGAGCTTCCCAAAGGCAGTTGCCAACAAGGCCAAATACCAGTCATGCATAAGGAGTGCATGTTTTTCTTGACCTGTCCATAACTCTGCCAACGCGTGGTTTATCATGGCTACACCGCCAGTTACCGTATTTTCTGTCAGCTCTTGAATCAGTTCTGTATTGGCATGATCAGACTGGGTGCGAATCATACTCTCATGCTGCACGTTCAAGTTTTCATCGACCACTTTTAAATCTGTGTAGACCAGCAAAGGCACTTCTTGAGGGTACTTGGCCGCTTCTGCTACTTGCAAGGCAATCTTTTCTGGTAGCCAAACATCATCTTGATCACTGAAACAGTAAAGATCAGCTTTTTCATATTTCAGAAGTGCATGGAAGCTCTTGATGACGCCCAGATTTTCAATAGCTCCCTGGTTGATAAAGCGAATGCGCTCATCTTGGGCCACCAACTCTTGAATAATCTTCACCGTACCATCTGTCGACCCATCATCTCGGATCAAGAGTTGCCAGTCTTGATAAGTCTGGTCTTGGATACTTTTGACCTGCTCTTTTAGATACTGTTCACCATTATAGGTGGACAACAAGATATTTACTTTCATGATAAGAATAATTCCTCGTACTCACCTACAATTTTTTCCCAGGTAAAGTTTTGCTTCATATTAGCCTTGGCACGTTGACCCCATTCAGATACATCTTCTAAAGAATCAACCTGGTTGATCAAATGCGCTAAATTTCCATTTTCTTTGGTCCAATAGTGAGCTGTGTCCTTGGCAACCGTTTGGTTAAAGGACACTCCTAAAACTAAATTCAGATCCGTCTGGGCAAGAGCCTCTAAGAGCCCAGGATTAGTTCCGCCCACTTCATGACCATGGATATAGGCAAAGGCTTCTTTACGGATATACTTCAACAGGTCTTGATCATAGACCGTTCCTACAAACTTAACACGAGGATCCTGATCAAATCCAGTTCGAGCTCGGAGCTCCTCAAAATAAGGATTGCCTTCCTGGTTACAAATGATCACCAAATCCCGTTTGGTGGAAGAGGCCATAAATTCACGAATGGCGGTCTCATAATTATTTTCTGGGACAAAGCGGCCCAAAATTAGGTAATAGTTTTTTTCCTGAGTCTGCCACTTCTGATAGAATTCTCGAACCTTATTATCCTGACTGTTTAGTCTGGTCGGAGATAGGTCCGTCCCATAAGCAATATAGGTCGTCTTAGACCAAGAATAGGCTTCCTTGATATAAGACTCTATACCCGGGTTGTCAGAAATCACCAAGTCAGCGTGGCGTGTCATGACCTTTTCAGAATACTTGAGATAGGCTTGGATCGGCTTGGCCCACTTGGCCCGCTTCCACTCCAGTCCATCTGGATTGATATAAAATCGTCCGCCTATCTTATGGATCTTGCTTGCAAAAGGCGCCACAAAGGCTCCGATTGTATTGCCCAAGACGTAAAAAATCGGCTGTTCAATTCCTTGTTTCTTAATAAGCTTCAAGGCATAGTTGATGGCCATCATATCATAGGCGATGACACGCGCAGGCCCAAGCTTAGGGGCTTTAATGGTAAAACAATCCACACCCTTGTAGTCAAAATGTTGATAAGCTTGATCATTAGAAAGGCAGGCAACATGGTACTGGATATCTGGAGACACTTGATGCGAAACCAATTGGTCCACAAAAGTCTCAAAACCGCCATATTGAGCCGGAAGCCCACGACTTCCGATAATAAAAACATGTTGCATAGAGTTCCCTTTCAAATCATTCACAGTCTATTCAATTATACCATTTTCTAGGCTTTTTGCCTAATCCAAACAGAAAAGCGACCCTTGAGGGCCGCTTCAAATTTCTCTTATTTCACTTCTTGTTTATAGAACTCTTTCAAGGCATCTTGCCAAGTAGGAATAACGAATCCAGTAGCTTTCGCTTTTGCCAAACTCATTGTGGAGTTCAGTGGACGTTTTGCCTTAGCTGGAAATTGGCTAGAATCCACTGGCTTCACTTCTACATCCGTATCTTTGAGGATCTCAACCGCAAAGTCATACCAAGTTGTATCTTCTTTCGCATCGTTAGACAAGTGGTAATAACCATATTCCTTACGGTTTTCAGCCAAATAAGTCATAAACTCTGCAAGAGTACGGGTCCAAGTCGGACGACCATGTTGGTCATTAACAACTGTAAGTGTTTTGTGAGTCTTGGCAAGATTTTGCATGGTGAAGACAAAGTTCTTACCGTAGTTCCCGAAGACCCAAGCTGTACGGATGATATAGAAGTTAGACACATGCTTCTCAACCAATTCTTCCCCCATACGTTTGGTACGACCGTACTCAGTTTGAGGATCTGGTTGATCGTCTACTTCCCATTCTTGCCCTACTGGTTTATTCCCATCAAAAACGTAGTCCGTTGAGATATAAACCAAGGTTGCACCGTGTTTTTCAGACGCTTTTGCTACATTTTCTGTACCAGTCACGTTGATGGCATAGTCCAACTCTTTTCCTTCATCTTCTGCAGCATCAACAGCTGTGTAGGCAGCACAGTGATAAACCAAGGTTGGTTTTACTTCCGCAAATACCTCGTCTACTTTCTCTGCATTTGTAATGTCCATCTCAGCCACATCAACAGCTACATATTCTTCATTTCGTTCATCTAACAAATGGCGAAGTTCTGTTCCAAGCTGCCCATTTGCTCCTGTAATTAAAATCATGTTACGTTCCTTTCGAATGCTTTTTCTCTATCATTATAGCAAAAAAAGCAGAAGTTTTCTGCTTTTTACTTACTTTTCTCTTTGATGACATAGATTGGACGTTTCTTGGTTTCCATGAATATCTTACCGATATATTTCCCTAAAATCCCAATGGTTAGTAATTGGAACCCTCCTAGGAAAAGAATCACTGTCATAAGGGATGGCCATCCAGAAGTGGGGTCTCCAAATACTAAAGTACGGATCACAATCAGAATCACCATGATAAAGGCCAGAATCCAAGATAACAGTCCACCAATAAAGGCAATGTTTAATGGGGCATCCGAAAAATTGACAATCCCTTCAATCGAATACTTAAAGAGGGACCAAAAATTCCAAGACGTCTCTCCTGCCACGCGCTCTACATTTTTATATTCGAGGTATTCTGTCTCAAATCCTACCCAAGCAAAAATTCCTTTTGAGAAACGATTGTACTCCGAGAGCTCAAGAATCGCATCGACCATAGGACGACGCATCAAACGAAAATCACGCGCCCCGTCAACCATTTCCACTTGGCTAATATGATTGATCAATTTATAAAACATCCGTGCAAAGAAAGAGCGGATCGGTGGTTCCCCATCCCGGGTTACGCGTCTCGTTCCGACACAGTCTAAATTCGGCTGTTCCTCCAACTTCTGCTTCATTTCGATCAATAACTCAGGAGGGTCCTGCAGATCTACATCCATGACGGTCACGTATTCACCACTAGCACGCTCAAGTCCAGCGTACAGCGCCGCCTCTTTCCCAAAATTTCGAGAAAAAGAAAGGTAGTGCACATTTGAATCTGTAACATGTAGCTTTTGAAGAACAGATAGCGTACCATCTGAAGAGCCATCATTTATAAAAATATATTCAAACTTTTCTCCCATCTTCATCCGAACACGTTCCATTTCTCGATAAAACAATGGAATCGATTCTTCTTCGTTAAAACATGGGACTACAACTGATATAACCATTCATTGCTCCTATTAACATCTGCTACTAAATTATCAGTAAACTGTATATCTTCTAACTACCCTTTACAATACAGTTTTGCAAACAGTTTTAATAAACCGAGCTTTTCAATCAAGTTCATTGTAAAGATAGCTAGTTTAACCATAAACCTCTCATCTCTAATTTCTCGATCAAAAACAGAAAGAGTGGACTTCATTCCATTTATCCTGATCCAATCATTAATTTCTTTATATTGACGTAAAAACTCTGCACTTGTAGAATGTCTCCCACCGTCCAATAACCAATAAAGAGTAAATTTTTTTATAAAAAATTTAATTAATTTAGTTTCAGAAAAATCTTTAGGGATAATCGCTGCAATTTTATCAAGTACATTCTTGATATCTAAATTTGGGTTAAATCCTTTATTTAATGTATTAGAGGCACTATTCTCATTATAAAACCAATTATATCCACAATATGGGATAGTTCTTATATTTTTAGATTTTGTATATACCGTTAAGCTGAATAACAAGTCCTCAGCCAGCGGAATATCTGGAAAAGAAAGTTCGTGATCTACTAAAAATTTTTTTCTATAGATGCGAGCACATGGTGAAATCGATCTATATTTCGACCATTTATCTTTACCCAATTGGATAGAAAATAGTTGTTTACCATCTTGGTTTACTCTCTGAAGGCCACCAATAACTGCATCATCTATCCCACTTGATATTTCATCATAAAACACCTGCAAGTAATCTGGGTTTATATAATCATCACTATCGATAAACATGATGAATTCACCTTTTGCAAGCTTGATACCTTCATTTCTAGTATAGGCTGCACCTTTATTTTCTCGACTCAAAGTTCTAATATTTGGAGAAAATTGTTGGTATTCATTCAATATTTTAAACGAATTATCCTTTGAACCATCATCAATTGCAATAATTTCAAATGATTTAAAACTTTGATTCAAAACGGAATCTATACATCTTTTGAGATATAATTCTGCATTATATACTGGAATAATGACACTAATCTTAGGCGCTTCTTTCACAATCTTATCCTTTATATATTTTAATAGAACCCATAGTTTTTCAAATAATTAAGATATTCATACTTTTATATTGTTATCAAACCTCGAGCACGCAAACTTTAACCATTCGTATCCTGACTCTTTTTATAAAAACGATTTAAACATTTCGCTAATCCGTTTGGCCAAAAGAGTTTAAACATCATGTAATCTTCCTTTGTTCGAGTATTGTCACTAATGGTATTACTCGTTTCAGAGTCTTCATGAATACGATGGCACATTAATTTTTTTGGAACATATACAAATCTGCCATCAAATTTAGCCAAATGGTACCAGGCAAGCCAATCTAGACTAACTCTCCATTCCTCATCAAATCTAAAGCCCTTAACCAATTCTAAATTATAAGTTACAGCAGGGCAACAAATTGGATTTCCAAAAGCAAGAATCCGATTTCTCCACCACCTAGTTTTAGGGAATAATGAGATTGTTTTTAACATTAATGATTTGATTTTTAGATTTGAAGTCGGTTTAATGACCTCTCCATTTTTTTCTTCAAAATAATCAGAATAAAGAATGATAGCATCTTGATGCTTCTTTATCCTCTCTTGAATTTCCATTAAATAGGTTGGCTCATAATAATCATCTTGATGGGCTATTGTAGCATATTGGGTAGTAACAAAAGATAAAGCATTATTCCAATCTTTTCCAATCCCGCCACCTACAGTTGTATTAAACGGAATGGCATATTTTTGGCAAATACTTTCGATAAATACACTTGGAGTAGAAGTATACAAAATGATATTACTTTTTACGGTTTGGCTTAATAACGAGTTTATACAATCCTCTAAAAAAGGACTATCCCCATAAGCACAGATTACAAATGTATGATCATTCCACTGATTCATATTTTTGAATCTCCTTCCTTCTCATAATAACAAAGACAATCCAACTAGCAATGGTGTAAAACAACATAACAATAACAAAACTAAGCCCTGCTCCAAACAAGCCAAACTCCCTCATCACTATAGGCGTAAGAATATTCGTCAATAACGCCATTGCGACATAAACATAGAGTAGATAGACTTGTTTCCTCAATATAATTAAAAAATCACCTATGACAGAAGCTATAGAATATAAAAAGCCGGAAAGCACTAAAATAGTAAGTAATAAACCATAATTTGATAAATCAATACCACTTATAATATTCAAAATAGGAATCCCTATCAAATAGGCCAATATTGATACTACTAGTCCCAAAATCATAAGCAATAATAAAATCTTACGAATCATAGCATTAAATGTATGAAATCTTTTTTCTGACCATTGTTTTGCCAAATCGGTTATTAACGGTCTTAGTGCTAATACAAATAAACTCATAAAGAAAACAGGCATGAATAGAATACTGAAATCCCTTTGAGCACCTTCACGTAATACGCCCTCTACTAGCAATTTATCAATCACTTGTTTTGGATAATTCAATACATATACCAATAAAAAGCCGTTGACAAACAATGGAAGACAAGTTTTCATGATGCTAATTGACCGCTTAAATGTAGCAGATGAAATCTGATTAAAAGGTATCGTTCTTATTTGTTTGGATTGGATGTAATCACCCCCAAAAACAAAAAGAACATTAAAAAAACATAAACAAATTAAAGAAAAAATTAAAGAATTTGAAAGTAACAAACTAATTAGGAGAATGATTGTGCTTAAACTATAACGAAGCACCATTAATTTCCCTGCAATATCTAAACGTTCATGTTGTTGAAATAATCCTTGGAATAAATCAGAAAAAGCATCACATGAACGATAAATAACTGTTAGGATGATAATTAAAAATAAATCCCCTTTTCCAACATTATTTCCACTAAAAAATAAATACGGAAATAGTGAAACTAACATTAAACAAACTGTAATAACCCTAGTTAGCCAATATTCCAAATACGAGTACGTTTCTTTCAAATCAGTCGCCTGATAATTTCTAACTTGAAAAATACCAATGACAACCCATAGGTTTCCAATTGCATAAGCCAAACTAAAATTATCAGCATCACTTGCTGAAGTATAACGAGAGACAATTATCAAATACAATATAGAAACTGCAGCTGCTGCTATATTCCCTGCAAAATTCCAAAAATAAATACTCCTATTTACTTTATTGTTCATTTTCATTCTCACTTCTTAGTAAAGCTATAGTTTGTGACAATCTCTTAATCTGAACGGATTGCTTTGATACAGTACGAGTTAATGAAAAAATTAAAAATATTAATAAAAATGTACTTAATAAAAAAATAAAGTTACTTAGCGTCTGAATACCGAGAAATGAAGATATTGCTCCAATCAAATTAGGAAACCAAATGACTGGCAACGATAGCAAACAAAGAATGAGCCAAGAAATGACATTTCTCAGTTCAACGACTTTCTTTGCAACTAGGCGTAGAATATAAACGATAAAAATAATTACAATAAGGGTTAACCAAATATTTAGCATGTTATTTCTTATATCCTCCACCAATTCTAGCCAATAGCATTGCCATTGTCACCTTGATCATATAGTAAACAGACTTACTGAATGTAATCGATGATTCTCCGTGTTCTCGCTCGTTCATCAAGACCGGTACTTCTGCAACGGAATAGCCTGAGGTTAAGAGGGACACAATCGTTTCTGGTTCTGGATAATCACTTGGATATTGTTTAGCAAATTCTTCAATCACTTTTCGATCAGCCACTCGCAATCCTGATGTAGGATCTGTTACCTTTTGACCGGTTAAAATCTTAATTAATTTTTCAAAAAATGAAATTCCAATCCGTCGCGCGAAGGAGGATTGGAAACCTTGATTTTCAATGAAACGAGAGCCAATCACCATGTTCACATTCTTCTCTTGAAGGACTTGAAGCATCTTTCTGATAAATTCAGGATTATGCTGACCATCTCCATCCACTTGAACAGCATATTGATAGCCATTTTTAACTGCATATTGATAACCAGTCTGGACAGCACCACCAATTCCTAAATTAATCGGTAAATCGATAACATTAAAGTTGTTATTGCGACAAATTTCAAGTGTTTGATCTGTAGAACAATCATTGATAATGACATAATCAAATTCAGGTGTATGTTCTTCAATCATCTTGATTGTTTTTTCAATATTTCCACTCTCATTATAAGCAGGAATAATGATCAATAATTCTGAATTTCTCAATCCTATTGTTTTCCCTTCTAAGCATATCACTTCATTATACAATAATCAGTGCATATTTTCTACTTTATACTGTCCCCTCCCCCTTTTCATGGTATAATAGAGTGAATCGATGACGGAAGGACACCTTATGTTAAAGCTGGGAATTATTGGTACGAGTTGGATTTCACATGAATTTATTACAGCCGCTCATCAGACGGGCCACTATCACTTGCAGGCTGTGTATTCGAGAAAGATGAAGACAGCTCAAGAGTTTTGTGAGCCTTATGGAGCGATCTCTTGCTACACGGATTTCATCGACTTTTTAGACAGTGAGCCGGATGTGGTCTACATTGCCAGCCCCAATTCTCTTCATTTCGCTCAGGCCAAGCTTGCTATTTTAGCAAAGAAGCATGTCATCATTGAAAAACCGGCTGTGACCACCCCTTCTGAATGGAAGGAACTGATCAAGCTCGCTAATGAACACCAGGTCTATCTCTTTGAAGCTGCCAGAAATTACCAAGAAGCAGCCTTTCAAGTAGTTAAAAACTTCCTCTCTAACCAGGAAATACTGGGCGCCAACTTCACCTTTGCCAAATATTCTTCTAAATTGCCGGCCCTTCTTGCAGGTGAGATGCCCAATATTTTCTCAGATGTCTATGCAGGTGGAGCCTTGATGGATCTGGGAGTCTACTGCCTCTACTTGGCCATTGGCTTCTTTGGAGAACCGATCTTCAGCCACTACACCGCTCAGCAATTACCCAATTCGGTTGATCTCTATGGTCAAGGTGTCTTGATTTATCCAGAGTTTCAGGTTGCCATTCAGGCAGGGAAAAATATCACCAGCCATCTACCTGCTGAAATCTACACCAAGACTGGAACACTAACTCTCAATGCTGTAGCAGCCATCAACCAGGCTCGCTTCGTCAGCCATTCTGGAGAGGTCATCGACCTTCCGGTCCAGGCCTGCCCACACCAAATGCAAGAAGAGGCGGAAGCCTTTGCCCTTGCCATCGCTCATCAAAAGCCGTCTGCTTATCTTGAGTGGTTACAAACAGCTGAGCAGGTCCATGAAACCCTCTACCAGATGCGTCAAAGCGCTGGAATACAATTTAAGGATGAAAAAGAATGAAAGAACAATTTCCACAAAGCTGGAAAGACCAGTTAGAAACACTCGGATTTGATACATTCACTGAAATTCAGGAACAGATCTTCTCCCCAATTTATGAAGGAGAAAATGTCCTCGGGATCAGTCCTACTGGAACGGGTAAGACACTCGCCTACCTCTTTCCGAGCTTGCTCAAACTCAAACCGAAGAAGGCCCAACAACTCTTGATTTTAGCTCCTAATACAGAGTTAGCAGGACAAATTTTTGATGTCACCAAACAATGGGCAGAGCCTCTCGGTCTCCAGACACAACTCTTCCTTTCAGGATCTAGTCAAAAACGGCAAATCGAACGCCTCAAAAAAGGACCCGAAATCCTGGTTGGGACGCCTGGTCGGATCTTTGAACTGATCAAGCTGAAAAAGATCAAAATGATGAATGTGGAAACTATCATTTTAGATGAATTCGACCAATTACTGAGCGATTCTCAGTACCACTTCGTCGACAAGATCAGCCACTATGCTCCCCGTGACCACCAATATATCTATATGAGCGCCACAGCCAAGGTCGATCCTGACCAGCTAGAAGAAAATACTCTTCGCATTTCGGTTGATGGAGTTTCTTTGGACAATATCCAACATTTTTATATGCAAGTGGATAAGCGGGACAAGGTCGAATTGCTCCGCAAACTCGCCTACGTCGAAGATTTTCGTGGTCTGGCTTTTTTCAATAGCCTGTCTGATCTGGGTAGTGCTGAAGAAAAACTACAATACCGTGGTGTTGAGGCCGTGTCGCTGGCTAGTGATGTCAATGTCAAATACCGCAAGGTCATCCTGGAACGCTTCAAAGACCATCAGCTAACCCTCTTACTGGCCACCGATTTGGTCGCTCGTGGAATCGATATTGAACATCTTGAATGTGTGATTAACTACGATATCCCCCGTGATGTGGAGACCTATACCCACCGTGCCGGTCGTACAGGACGAATGGGGCATGATGGCTATGTGATTACCTTTATCACCCACCCAGAAGAACTCAAATCCTTAAAAAAATACGCTTCTGTACGTGAACTGGTTTTAAAAAATTCAGAACTCTTTTTAAATGAATAAGAAAATCCTCTGCTAGTGAATGAACTGCAGAGGATTTTTATGTTAATTTCCATTGTAATAAATGCGATGACTTTCAAGTTGATAATCCAACAACTCATCCACCGTTACAAAGGTATAGCCTTGTGATTTGAGGTAGTCAAGGACGGTCGGTAGAGCGTCAATCGTGGTTTGATGGATATCATGCATGAGGATAATCGAACCCGGTTTGACTTCTTTTTTCACTTCATTGAGAATAGCCGTCGTATTATGCGTCTTCCAATCTAGGCTATCCACATCCCACATGATGAAGGATTGGTCGACACCGTATTGGATGGCACTATTGATGGCTCCATACGGAGGACGGGTAATCTTGGTCTGCACACCTGTCGCTTTTTGAATAGCTTCTTGGGTATCCAAGATTTCTTTTTTAGCATTATCCAAGCTCAATTTTGGCAACTGAGGATGATCCCAGGTATGGTTCCCGATTTGATGACCTTCTTTGCGGACTTGCTTAGCAATATCCGGATTCGCGCTGACATTTTTTCCAACCATAAAGAAGGTAGCTTTAGCATTGTATTTCTTTAAGATGGCCAGCGCCTGAGGAGTCGTGGTTGGATCTGGTCCATCATCAAAGGTCAGGGCAATCATCTTACGGTGGCGTTCTTCTATATAGGATTCATAAGAAGCTAGATCATCAGGAAGCAAGCGCTCTGAATCGATCACATCATAGAATTTAGACAAGGGAACAGTGAAGGTATCATCTCCTTTAACCTTGGTTGGAAATGGAATGGTGAAATTTCCTTTTTCATATTGGAATTCCCATTGGCTCAAATCCAACTCTGAGAAGTGGGCAACCATTTGATCAATGCTTTCCTCGTCCAACTGACGAAAGGCTAGATTCCCTCGTAATTCCTCCAAAAAGATCTGCTTGGCTCCATCTGGATCCGCAAAAACTTGGCTGAGGGTCAGAGGATTGTTCTCATCATCCAAGTAAAAGAGGGGCAACTTCGCCGTCTCATCTTTGATGAATTTCCCTTTTTTGTACTGGTATTCAGACCGCTTAATCTGGATCGGGTGATAGCCAACAAAAGGCCCTTCTGCTTCTTCACTATGGTAGAAGGTCAAATGCTTTGGTTCTTTGGTTTTTTCATCGGATCCTAGACGCTGAAGGTCTTCTTGAATCTTCTCTTTCACAATCTCAACAGGCTGTCCATCTTTAGTAGGATAATAAGCCGTCACATAAGAAGTTCCTAAAATCCCTTCCTGAACTTGAACATCTTTCCCTTTTTCAGAGCTTTTCTCTAGTTGGGTGACCTTATCAAACTGATCCTGATAGGCTTTTTGTTCACGAACCCTTTGAATCTTTTGATAGCTAATATACAAAAGACTCAATAAAAGGAGATTTGTAATGATTAATAAAATAGTTTTCGTGTGTTTGAATCTCATAACTTTATTATAGCAAATTTCTCTCGAAAAAACATTCCTTTTTTGTAAATGGTTTCATAAAAAAGAGAGAGTGGGACAGAAATCGGTAATTTGTAAGAATTCGATTTCGTCGTCCCACCTCCGCACAGTTGAGTAGGGCTGTAAAATCTGATGAAGTCAGCGTAGTAGAGCCCACTCAACCACTGCGTCTTGCTCGACAATCCAAAAATAATTGAGAGGCTAGGACTTTTATCCCAGCCTCCTATTTTTAGTCCCTCTTATTTTTCGCGAATGACTTCTACTTTATATCCATCCGGATCTACAACGAAATAGTAATTCGGTTGCGTTCCTGGAAGACCTTTTGGTTCCGTCACTTCATAGCCTTTAGCCTTGTGTTCAGCATTCAAACCTTCTAGATCAGGAGTACTCAAGGCAACGTGAGCATAGCCGTCTCCAATAACATATGGACCATGATCATAATTGTAAGTCAATTCCAACTCATAGTCATCTCCAGGCAAGGCCAAATAAACAATCGTGAACTTGTAGTCTGGGAAATCTTTCCGACGTTTTTCTTCAAAACCAAAAGCATCTTGGTAAAAAGCGATTGATTTTTCTAAGTTTTCCACACGAAGGCAAGTGTGCAACATTTTTGAACTCATAGGTTTTCCTCTTTTCTATTTTTAAAAGATTATGAACGATTTTTTTTACGACTTTCCGTCTTAATGGATAATTTCACTTCAAAGATGGTCCCTTTTGGTTTATTATCTTTGACTTGAATGGTCCCTTTAAAGGCTTCTACGATCTGCTTAGCGAGGGATAACCCCAAACCAAATCCACCTTTTTGACGGGTTCTGGCCTTGTCGACTCGGTAAAAACGATCAAAGATCCGTTTCTTATCCTCATCTCGAATCCCTGGACCATTATCCAGCACTCTCAAAAGAAGATTTTTATCCTTCAATTGAACTTCAAACTGGATCTCACCATCTTCATCGGTATACTTCAAGGCATTGTCATAGAGAATGGTCATCAATTGCTTGAGGAGCGTTCTATCAGAACAAATGACTTTGTCCACCTGATTGTCTCCTCGGAAGATTTTGCCATTTTCTTCTGCAATGATCTCAAAATTCGAGAAGGTCTGATCGAAAAAGCTTGGTTCGATATCTTCCATCTCCGGCTTCAAGCCGTCATCTCTTCGAGCGATATTAAGAAGGTTGGTGGTCAAGAGCTTCATATTTCGAACTTCATCCAAACTGGATGCAATATTCTCACTCGATTCCATAATGGTCGCTTCAGGCTTTCTAAAAAGCGTTTCGAGGCGATTTTGCAGAACTGCTAAAGGCGTCCTCAACTCATGGGAAGCATTTTCCACGAAAGCCTTTTGCTTTTGCATACTCTCAAGAAGGGGCTTGACGCTGAGACGTGCTAAGAAGAGACTAGCGAATAAAGAGATTCCCCAGAAGCAGATCATGACAAGGGCAATTTGACTTTCGTGCTCTTCACTGGTCTGCTCTAGCTGACTGATATTGGTCATGACAACCGCATACTTGATATCACTATCACTTTCATCATCAGATAAACTCAACTCTGCCATATAGGCCCGGTAACTTTCTTTTTTCCCATAGCTATTTGTAATTTGAAGTTGGGAAACCTTGTTGAGGAGCTTTCGACCAAACGTCACGGTTTTGAAGTTTAAAAACCCATTACCGGTTGTCAAGTTTTCATATTTTTTATTGAGCAAAACAACAGTGGTATTGGATGTGACATCCCCTTTAGGTTCTGATTTATCATGATCTGGGATCATCATCTCATGATCATTATCATCTCCTTTGGTATTTGACTGTCGCTGGTCTCGATAAGCAATCGCTACAAGCGAGTAGGGATCCTGACTGAGAGTCTTGAGGTTTTCATCGACCGTTGTATAGAGACTCGAGCGCATGACCTGGATGATAATCAGGGTCATGGCTGAGAATATCAAAGTAAAGAGCCCAAAATATCGGATGAAGTAGGAAAAATCATCTTCCCCGACGGTTTTCTTAATTCTGGTTAGCATCTTTTAAGATATACCCCACACTGCGCAATGTTTGCAAGTTCTCAACGAAATCAGTACCTTTTAATTTCTTACGGATTTTTGAAACATAGACTTCAACCACTGAGATGGTTGTGTCACTATCAAAGCCCCAGAGACGATCGAAGATCTGGGTCTTTGGAAGGATGACATTTTGGTTTTGAAGGAAATAGACCAAAAGATCAAATTCCTTCCCAAGAAGTTCCACTTCTTTCCCATCCACATAAGTCGAATTGGTAGATAAATTGACCTTCAAATTGCCATAATTGAGGGTATTTTCATTGACCTTTCCTGAGCGCTTCAAGAGAGCTTGAATCCGCATCTTAAGCTCTTCTAGGTAGAAAGGCTTGGTGAGGTAATCGTCTGCCCCTAGCTCAAATCCGTGCCCTTTGTCATCCAGACTTTCTTTGGCTGTCATGATCAAAACAGGGGTTGTCACGCCTTTTTCACGCAATTCTTTCAATACATGGAAACCGTCTTTTTCAGGAAGCATGAGGTCCAGCAAAATCAAATCATAGATCCCACTTTCTGCTTCGTAGAGACCTTCTTCTCCGTCAAAGACCTGCATGACATCCGCAAAATCATCTAAAAAATCAAATACTGAATTTGACAAACCAAGGTCATCTTCGACCAATAGAATTTTAATCATCGTCGTATCCTCTTCTCTTTCGTGAGTGAGTCTTTCTAATCTATTCTTAACCATTATAACACGACTTGCCTTCATTTCCTATAGTTTAGAACCCGGTTTTATGATCAAATTCAGCCTGCCTGAGGGAGGCTAATTCTATGAGTTTGTCGTGTTTTCTTTGTTACTTTGACTATCACTCGTCTTGTTTTTATTTTTTGAATTCTTCTTATTGGACTTTTTAGAGGAACCCTGGTTCCCTTCTTGTCCGCCAGATTGGTTCATGTCATTATCTGGACCATTCCCTTGTGGGCCACCATTGCCTTCTTGTGGCATCTGACCAGGTCCGCTGCCTTGTGGGCCGCCTTGTCCTTGGCCACCACCTTGTGGACCACCGCCTTGAGGGCCGCCATCCTGTGGGCCACCATTTTGCTGGTTTCCTTGTGAAGCATGGCCATTTTGACTATTTTGTTGCTGATTAGATCCTTGGTTCTGACCCGTTTGGACCGGTTGAGAAAATTGTTGATTATTGGAAGATTGTGAGGCGATGACACCGACACCAAAGCCACTTCCAGCACCAACCAACAATCCACCAACGGCTGCCATGCCAATCCACCACTTAGGACTTCGTTTGAGGACAACCATTTTTTCTTTGGATTCTTGCGTTTCGACTACTTGTTTTGTTTCTTTTTGATTCATCTTTTTACCTTTTATCTTTTTGTACAAGTACTTTTCTTTTAAAATTTAAAGGGAGCTCGATCCTTTAGTAAGGCGATTATACTTTAGGAGTCTTAAGCCTGCCTAAATTTTTACTTAAAAAATCCTAAAACAAGCGTGGGCTATTGACAGGTTGAGCTCCTTATTGTAGAATAGTTACCATAGAATAAATACGAGGTTAACTGTTATGAAGAAAATCTTTCCCTTAGTTCTCATCTCCATTGGAGTGGCCATGATCTCCGTCCTATCTCAATTCACCATTCCATTTGGTCCGATTCCTTTGACCCTACAGACACTCATGATCGGGATCATCGGGACCATCTATAAACCCAGCCATGCCTTTGTCACAGTCTGCCTCTACCTGCTTTTAGGCTTCTTAGGTTTTCCAGTATTTGCCGGAGGTGCTGGTGGTGCTTCGCATTTCCTTGGTCCTACTGCTGGTTTCCTCCTCTTCTTCCCATTCCGAGCATGGATCACGTCTCTATTTACCAATGCTAAATCCAGCATTTTCACTATCTTTTTTGCCAATCTCCTCAGTAGTGCTCTCCTCTTTGTATCCGGAGCTATCGGCTTTATGCTGGTCACGCATACTGATCTCCAAAAAGCATTTGCTTTGGTCGTTGCTCCCTTTATCCTTGCTGACCTCATCAAACTGGTCATCATCACGATCACCAGCAAGGCAATTTTTGCCAGCCTCAAACACCACTGGTATTTCAAATAAGATACAAAGTCCACTAAAAAATCGATACAGAAATTTCTGTACCGATTTTTTTAAATCTATTTTGTCGCAAGGATAGCGGCTTCTACTGCTGCTTTTTCCCGTTGGATTAAATCCACACGTGCTGCGATTTCCTTGATTCCCATGCTGATGTTTCGGCTGATAGCCATATCAGACAATTGTGGTTCAAAGAAAGCTTTGAATTCTGCTAAGCGCTCTGCTGTTTTGAAGGTATTGGCTGGGTAAATGACAAACTTGTCAAAGCTCATGTCTCCGCCAAGAGCTGCTTTGACCCATTCCCAATTTTCACGCGCCCAAGTCCAGGCAGATTCTTGGGTGAACTCATGGTGTAAGAAGGTGAAATACCAACTCATTGCCAAGTCTTGTGGTTTCACAACATCCTTGTTCTTCCACTCTGTCAAAATCTTTTCAACAGTGTCTGCATCGGTTGTATAAGCCAGAGCTGTAGACAATTGACGCTTGAAGTTGCCATCTGTCGCTTGGGCATAAGTGTTCAAGTACAAATCAGTCAATTCTTTGTTTTCATGGTGTTTGATTTGGTTAATCAAGATTTGCAAACGAATAGCGGCTGGAAGCTTGCTGATATCCTCTGCATGGGCTGCATAGATTTCACTTGCTTTGGCGCTTGCTTTGGCATCGTCTCCCTTGATCATATTTGAAATAACCAATTGACGAACCATTTCATCTTCATCCGCTTCTCCGGCTTTTGGTTCAAAACCAAGGCGTTCAAAGTTGAATTGGTTGAAGGTCACGAGCAACTTCTTATAAGCTGCTTCTACTTCCGTCCCTTCATCCACAAAGAGGCTGAGCCCTTGAAGAATTGATGAAACTGCAGATACAACCAAATAAGACGTTTCTTGGGTCAATTTCTCGATGACTGGCAAGAGACTTGCATAAGAGATGACACCACTTTCTGCCAAGAGACGGCGTTCTTGAAGGATTTGTTGCTTGCTCAAGTTATCCAAGGAAGCCATGTTGTCTACAATCGCATCCAAGAGCTCTCCTTGGTAATCGGTAATGTAGTGGGCTGTATTTTCCGTATTGAAACGAAGCGGTTCACTATTTGCAGCAGCAAGGGCAGCATAACCTGGGATTTCAAGGGTTTCTGTTTCAAGTGTATCTGGAATACCAGACCAGTTGCTGTTCAATGGCACCACCCATTGACGGCCTTGGTCTTCATGTTCTCCGATGAAGAATTGTTTTTGGCTGATCTTCAAGGTATCATTTTCTACCACTGCTGTAAGAACTGGATAACCAGGTTGTTCCAACCAAGAATCCATGAAGGCTGCTACATCACGGCCAGATGCATCACCTAGGGCATTCCAAAGGTCACGTCCAATAGTATTGCCGTATTGGTGTTTTTCAAAGTAAGCCTTGAGACCTTTACGGAATGCGTCATCTCCTAACCAGCGACGGAGCATATGCATGAGACGGCTTCCCTTCGCATAGACGATGGCAGGGTCAAAAAGAGTATTGATTTCATCAGGGTGTTTGACTTCCACATGGACAGATTGAACCCCATCGGTTGCATCGCGTTTCAAAGCCAATGGAACACCTGTTGTTTGGAAGTCTTCAAAGATATTCCAGCTTGGTTCGATGGCATTGACAGATACATATTCCATCATGTTGGCAAAACTTTCGTTCAACCAGAGGTCATCCCACCACTTCATGGTTACCAGGTTACCAAACCATTGGTGAGCCAATTCGTGAGCGACTACAAGAGCAACTTGTTGACGGCTAACTGCAGTTGAGTTTTCATCTACGAGGAGATAGACTTCACGGTACGTCACCAAGCCCCAGTTTTCCATGGCTCCAGCTGAGAAGTCAGGAAGCGCTACATGAAGGGATTGAGGAATTGGATACTTCACGCCATAATAGTCTTCATAAAATTCGATGACTCGTACAGCGACATCAAGAGAAAATTCTAAGTTTTTCAACGGATGGGCCTTGGTTGAATAGATACCTACGAGAGTGCCATTTTTTGTTTTGGCCGTGATCCCTTGAAGATCTCCAGCAGCAAAGGCAAGGAGGTAAGAAGACATCCGTGGAGTCGTAGCAAATTTCCAAATGCCTGTTTCTTTGCGGTTCTCCACATCGATTTCAGGCATATTTGAAAGGGCAATTTCACCTTCTTCTTGGTCAAATTTCAAAGAAAGATCAAACGTTGCTTTGGCTTCAGGCTCGTCCACACTTGGAAAGGCTTCACGCGCAAAATGGCTCTCAAACTGAGTTGAAAGGACTTCCTTCTTCACACCATCAATACTGTAGTAAGATGGGTAAATCCCAGTCATATTGTCTGTGATCTTACCAGAATAGGTCAGGGTAACTGTCACTTGACCTGTGCCTTCCAATTCAACATAAACTGCTTCATTGGCATCATCAACCGTAAATGGACGAGCTTGACCGGCTACCTCTACTGTTTCGATGGTCAAATCCTTTTGGTGAAGCGAGATCTTGTCCGCCTTGGCTTGACCTGTGATTACCACACGACCGCTAAAGGTCTTAGTTTTACGACTTAAATCCAAAAACACTTCGTAATGTTCTGGAACGAATGTTTCTACAAAATGTGCAACTGCTTGCATAATTTCCTCCTTTAAATGTTTCACGCTTTTCCAATCAAAAGCCCTAATAAAACTATTTTATCACAAAGTTGGGATAAAAGAAAAGACAAGCATGACAATGCCTGTCTGAGATCGAAAAGACTCCAAGATCTTACATTTCGATAATTTTACCTGTTTCAAAGTAAACTACCCATTCACAGATATTTTTTGCATAATCTCCGATGCGTTCCAAGAAGTTGATCACCTGGAAATAATCACGACCCGTCACGATGGACTCTGGATTTTTCCGAATTTCTTCTGTTGCTAATTCTTGGATGCTATCGAAGTAATGGTTGATGACTTCATCTCGTGAAGCAACTTCATAGGCCAAATCCACATCGCCTTTGAGGTAAACATCTAGTGTCGCTTCGACAAAATCTTTGACTTCACGGCCCATCTTGCTGATTTCTTCCTCAACAGATTGGATACGGACTTCCCCTTTCATGCGAATCGTTGCCTTGGCAATCGATACTGCGTGGTCACCCATCCGCTCCAAGTCAGAAACTGCTTTTAAGACGGTCATCACGACGCGAAGGTCTTGTGAAACAGGCTGTTGAAGGGCGATAATCTCAAAAGACTTACGCTCTAGCTTCACTTCGTATTCGTTGATCTCCGCATCATCTTCGATAACCTGACGGGCCAATTCACGGTCATGGGTCACGAAAGCACGAACTGTACGGTTGATCTGACTCAACACTTCATTTCCCATTGCATAAAACTGGTTATGCAACTTCTCTAAATCTTCTTCAAATTGAACTCGTAACATTTTATTTTCTTCCTATCCAAATTTACCAGAGACATAGTCTTCTGTTTCTTTCTTAGCTGGGTTCAAGAACATTTCATTGGTATCATTGTACTCAATCAAATCCCCATCCAAGAAAAAGGCTGTTTTATCGGAAATCCGACTCGCTTGTTGCATGGAGCGTGTCACCAAGAGCATGGTGTAACGGTCTTTTAGTCCATACAAGGTTTCTTCAATCTTCCCAGCTGAAATCGGGTCTAGCGCTGAAGTAGGCTCATCCAAAAGAATAATCTTTGGACTGGTCGCAAGGACCCGCGCCACACAGACCCGCTGCTGCTGACCACCGGAAAGCCCGATAGCTGAATCATGCAGGCGATCCTTGACTTCATCCCAGATGGACGCGCGTTTCAAAGAGGTTTCAACTGCTTCGTCCAAGACAGCCTTGTCCTTGACACCATTAATCATCAAGCCATAGGTCACGTTATCATAAATGGACATTGGGAAAGGATTGGGCTGTTGGAAGACCATTCCGATTTCCTTACGCAATTCGACCGTATCGGTCCGTGGTCCGTAGATATTATGTCCATTGTAGAGGATGGTTCCTGTGGTGGTGACCTCATGGTTAAGGTCGCCCATGCGGTTAATGGCTTTTAAAAGGGTAGATTTCCCTGATCCTGAAGGACCAATCAAGGCTGTAATCTCCTTTGGAGCAAAGTCCAAGGAGACACTATTCAAAGCCTTCTTTTTATTGTAATAAACCGACAAGTCCTTGACTTGCAAAATTGGTTCTGTCATTCTATTTTCCTTTTTGTTGTCATTTTACTTTATCCAAAGTGACCAGATACATAATCGTTGGTCGATTGCAATTTCGCATTTTGGAAAATATTCGAAGTCTTATCGTACTCGATGAGGTTTCCTAGGTAGAAGAAACCGGTATAATCACTGGCACGGGCTGCTTGTTGCATGCTGTGGGTCACGATGACAATGGTATAATTCTTCTTCAACTCAAGCATGGTTTCTTCTAATTGCGCTGTCGCGATCGGATCAAGCGCTGAAGCAGGCTCATCCATGAGTAAGATATCTGGCTTCACAGAGATGGCCCGTGCGATACAAAGTCGTTGCTGTTGACCACCTGAAAGTGTCAGAGCTGATTTATGAAGGTCATCCTTGACCTGATCCCATAGAGCTGCCTGTTTCAAAGAAGTTTCGACCAATTCGTCCAAGATCTTCTTATCTTTCACCCCAGCGCGTTCATGCGGGAAGGTAATGTTTTTATAAATCGATTTGGCAAAAGGATTGGGCCGTTGGAAAACCATCCCAATGTGCTTGCGCATTTCATAAACATTGATATCTGGACGATTAACATCGATTCCTTCATACCAAATTTCACCCGTTACACGCGCAATATCGATGGTATCATTCATCCGGTTTAAACTACGGAGGTAGGTGGATTTCCCAGATCCTGAAGGACCGATCAAGGCTGTAATCTTATTCTTTTCAAACTGCATATCAACGCCTTTAATGGACTCGTTCGTTCCATAATAGACATGCAAATCTTTGGTCGATAGGACCACCTTTTCTTCAGGAAAAGTAATGATGTGTCTCTCATCCCAATTGTATTTTGACATTTCTTCTCCTTTAAGCAGATGTTAGTTTTTTATGGAGGTAACTTCCGAGTTTGCGCGCTCCAAAGTTAAAGATCAAGATAAAGATCAAAAGAACGGCGGCAGAACCGGCTGAGACTTCGATCGAGTCTGGAATGGTTCCTTCACTGTTGACCTTCCAGATATGGACAGCCAAGGTTTCAGCCTGACGGAAGATCGAAATCGGACTGGTCACACTAAAGATATTCCAGTTTGACCAATCAAGGGCTGGAGCCGATTGACCTGCAGTATAGATCAAGGCAGCAGCTTCCCCAAAGATCCGTCCTGAGGCTAAGACGACCCCAGTGATAATACTTGGAAGAGCTTCTGGTACCACGACATGAATCACAGTTTCCCAGCGAGACAAGCCCAGTGCTAGACCTGCTTCACGCTGCGTATGGTGGACGTGCTGCAAGCTATCTTCGATATTACGGGTCATCTGTGGCAGGTTAAAGACGGTCAAGGCCAATGCCCCTGAAATGATCGAAAATCCGTATTTGAACTGGACAACAAAGACCAAGTAACCAAAGAGACCTACAACGACAGATGGCAAGGAAGACAAGATCTCAATACAGGTACGAACCAAATTGGTCAAACGACCTTTTTTAGCATACTCAGAGAGGTAAATCCCAGCTCCAAGAGAAAGTGGGAAGGAAATCACCAAGGTAATGACCAAGAGAAAGAAGGAATTATACAATTGAATTCCGATCCCTCCTCCTGCTTGGTAAGAAGAAGATTTTCCAGTCAAGAAGTGCCAAGATACATGGGGCAAGCCACGGACTAAGATATAAAGGATCAATGAGGCAAGAATCGCAACGATGATCCCTGAAATAGCATACAGCACTCCTGTCGCAATTTTATCCATTCGTTTAGCGTGCATAGTTCTTCTTACCTCTTTCTTTCGTAATCAGTTTAATCACACTGTTAAAGGCAAGACTCATGAGGAGCAATACCAAGGCGAGTGACCAAAGAACATTGTTATTGACCGTACCCATGACGGTATTTCCGATTCCCATGGTCAAAATAGAGGTGAGGGTGGAAGCTGGTGTTGTGAGCGAGGTTGGTACCACTGCCGAGTTTCCTACAACCATCTGGATAGCCAAGGCTTCCCCGAAAGCACGCGCCATACCAAAGACAACCGCTGTAAAGATTCCAGAGCGGGCTGCCTTGAGCGTGACATGCCAAATAGTTTGCCAACGGGTCGCTCCCATGGCCATACTAGCTTCCCGGTAATGACGAGGCACAGCTCGGAGGCTATCGGTCGTCATAAAGGTAACAGTTGGCAGGATCATAACAAAGAGGACAAAGACCCCTGAGAGAATCCCAAAACCAGTCCCTCCAAAGAGACTACGCGTAAATGGGACGACCACTTGAAGACCAATGAATCCGTAAACAACTGAAGGAATCCCCACTAAGAGCTCAATCGCTGGTTGCAAGAAACGAGCTCCTTTAGGAGAGACTTCTGTCATGAAAACAGCTGCACCAATGGCAAACGGCGTTGCCAAGAGGGCAGAAAGCAAGGTTACAATAAAGGAACCTAGAATCATTGGTAGGGCTCCGAATTCCTTTGCAGCAGGATTCCAAGAGCTCCCAAATAGAAAACTAAAGATATTGACTTTATTGACAAAGAAAGTCGATAAACCTTTTTGGGCCACGAAAATCAAAATCATGGCAACGACGACAACAATCAAACTCATGCATAGAAAAGTAATGGTTTTCCCAAATTTTTCTAGGCGGGAGTTTTTTGATTTCGTCAGCATTTTTTTTGCTACTTCGTTCATTTTTTACCTAATTCTTTTATTTTTTTGTCACATTCCCTTTTAAATCACGGGTGACTTTCATATCATTGATTGGGATATAGCCCATCTTACCAACAACTTTTTGCTGGATCTCATCGGTCATCATGTAGTCAATGAATTTTTTAGACAACTCATTGGGTTTTCCTTTGGTATACATGTGTTCATAAGACCAGATTGGCCAGTTATTGTTGACAACATTGGCTTTGGTTGGTTCATAACCGTTAAGCTTCATGGTTTTGACACTGCTATCCAAGTAGGTAAAGGCTAGATAAGAGATGGCTCCTGGCGTTTGAGAAACGATGTTTTTCACCATTCCATTAGAGTCTTGCTCTTGGGCCTGCTTGGGTTGTTTGCCATCCATGATAATGGCATCAAAGACAGCACGGCTACCAGAACCAACCGCCCGGTTCACAATCGTGATTTCAAGATCTGGACCTCCCAATTGCTTCCAGTTGGTATATTCACCCGTAAAGATCTTTCGCAATTGCTCTGTTGTCAAATTATCTACTGAGATATTTTTATTGGCAATGATAGCTGTCCCTGCTACGGCTACCTGATGGTCGACTAGACTAGAGGCATCAATCCCAGATTTTTCTTCAGCAAACAAGTCACTATTTCCGATGTCCACAGCGCCAGATTGAACTTGTGAAAGTCCTGTACCAGAACCTCCTCCTTGTACATTTACAATCTTACCAGGATGTTCTTCAATGTAGCGATCTACTACTCCTTCAACCAAGGGTTGTAAGGCAGTCGATCCGACAGCAGTGATGGATTCTCCGCGATCGATCCAAGAAGCACAAGCAGATAAACTTCCTGCTAATGCGATCGTCGCTAGTCCTAGGATCAGCTTTTTAGACTTTTTCAAATCATGTCTCCTTGATATTTCACTATTTCACTTATGATTTTGACAAGTTTTTTTCAAAAAAACCTGTACTTCCACTATATCATAGAACGGGTTCTTTGCCCAGCATTTTACCTAAAACGAAGCCCCTTTGGATAGAAATTTTTCAGGGTCTGTCCGGTCACTTTGGCAAAGCCCAAACCATTGCCTTCGACAAGGACCTGGTACCATCCATTTGGATGCGTTTCCTTCAATTGAACCGTCTCTCCCGCCACATAATGAACAAAGTCTTCAGGCGTGATCGAAACGGTCTCTTTAACCTCACTCGGTTTCAGAGCAAGGCCCAAGGCAAAACTAGGTTCAAATCGATTTTTCTTGAAGGTCCCTAGGTGCAAACCATTTCGGGCAATTTTTACTTTGCGCAAATCTGGTAAACCAAGTGGAACCAAGTAGAGTTCATCTCCAAAAGTTTCGAGGACACCTTCTAGAGTGATCTTCAAGTGTTTCTTAGCAAACTCCTGCCACCATTTCTTTTGCTCCGCAGATAATTGGTCCTTTTTGGAAGGGATTTTGGCAGGACGATTCTCTCCTAGATAACGGAACTTAGCAACAAATTGTCCCTCCCCTTTAAAGAGATGAGGATACATGCGCGCCGTTTCTGGATGGTCAATGCCTTCTGCCATACCATTGATCTTCTCGATAATTTCCAATTCCAGATCATAGTTTTCCAAAAGCCAGGATACGATCTCTTCATTTTCCTCAGGAGCCCAGGTACAGGTTGAATACACCAAGGAACCACCTGGGACCAACATCTTGAGAGCATCCTCTAGAATCTCTCTTTGAAGGAGACTGCACTCTCGAGGATAATCGATGGACCAATAGTCCATGGCATCTGGTTGCTTACGAAACATCCCCTCACCGGAACATGGGGCGTCTAGTACAATCAGATCAAAAAAGCCTGAAAAAACCTTTGCCAGACGATCGGCAGACTCATTGGTTACCAATACATTTCGGGCACCAAAGCGTTCGACATTCTCTACAAGAATTTTCGAGCGGCCCTTGTGGATTTCATTGGAGACCAAGAGTCCCTGATTGTCCAAATAAGACAAGAGTTGGGTGGTCTTTCCCCCAGGAGCCGCGGCCAAGTCTAAGACCTTCATTCCAGGCTTTGGCTGAGCGACTTGGGCCACTATCTGTGCAGCTGGCTCTTGCGAATAGACCAAACCCGTTGCGTGCTCGATGGATTTTCCTGAGACCTTTCCATAATGTCCCCAAGGGGTATTGGGAATCGGATCATCAAATGATTTTTGCGCTTCTTTCAGGGGATTAGTCCGAAAGGCCGATACTGCTTCTTGCTCAAAGGTTGCAAAAAAAGCAGCAGCATCCTCACCTAGAAGATGCTGGTATTTTTCTTTAAAACCATTGGGAAAATTCATTTAACTTCTCCCTTTCTTAAGATAGGTTTGAATTTCTGTTAACTTCACTTTTGGAACCATCATAATGGGTTCCACTGACTGGTAATTAGGTTTATCTCCATTTAGATTTAAAACGGTATAGCCCAACTGTTCCCCCATGATCGCAGCTGCGGCATAATCCCAGGGCCAGATGTAGCTAAAATAAGCTAGAATCCCACCTGAGAGAATTTTTGAAAAACTAATACCGGCACTTCCGTAGACCCGAATGCCAAGAGAATCCATACCAAGATCGGCCATGCCCCAGTCATTTTTCTCAAGCATGCCGACATTTGAAGCAATCAGAAAGTTTTCCAGAGGTTGGTCCACAAAGGGGGTCAGTTCAACCTCATTGCGATACACAGGGAATTCTCCACCCCCGTAAAAAAGGTGATCCCGCATCACATCATAGATCAGGCCAAACTGACCAATTCCGTCTTCAAAATAAGCCACCATCACCGCAAAATCTTCCTTTTGGGTCACAAAATTATTGGTCCCATCAATAGGATCAATCACCCAAACGGATCCTTCTGAAATCGGTGAACGAAGGCCATCTTCCTCCGCAAAAATCCGATCATCTGGGTAGCGATGTGTGATTTTTTCAACCAAATCCTTTTGAACCTGTTGGTCCATCTGGGTGACTAAATCTGTCGGCCCAGTCTTTTTTGAGATCATCAAGTCATCATGGAGATGAAGACGCAAGTAGTCTCCAGCCTCTAAAACGATTTGTTTGGCAAACTCTAATTTATTCTTCAAGAGAAAACCATCCTTCCTCTTTTTGCTTTGCAGCCTGGGTAGCACGATAAAGAGAATAACCGCTCACTTCTTCGAACTCCCGTCCAAGACGCTTTTCTTCTCCGATACTAGGCACGACCTTCTTAAAAGCGCGGTAGGCTTCCATGTATTCTTTGGCTTCTACCTTACTTTCATAGGCTTCTTCAACTTTATTGAAAAAAGAAAGCACTGAAGCAAGCTCTTCAGTGCTCCACGATAAGTCCAGTGGGTAACTATAATTTTTTTGCATTCGACATACTTCTTAGTTTATTTCTGCTCTTAGAGTGGCAGAGCGTAACTCTTGTTTGCGATAACTCCGTGGCAAGAAGGCCCGAATTTCATCTTCGTTAAAGCCAATCTGCATGCGTTTGTTATCTAAAATAATCGGTCTCCGCAAGAGACTAGGATTTTCCTCAATCAGATGGATCAAGGCTGAGATGGATAAATCTTCAACATCAACATCCAATTTTTGAAAAATTTTTGAACGAGTTGAAATAATGTCGTCTGTTCCGTTTTCGGTCAAGGCCAATATACTTGTCAACTCCTGTTTGCTCAAAGGACTTGTCATAATATTGTGTTCTTTAAATGGAACATCGTGCTTTTTTAACCAAGCCCGAGCTTTTCGACATGATGTACAACTCGGCGATAAAAATAATGTAATCATGTGGTTCACTTCTTTTTTTATATATAACTATCTGACTCTATTATACAAAAAAAATAGGTGCTTGAAAAGCGCTTTTTTGATTTCTCGACGATTTTTCTAAATTTCAGTGGAAAAAAGAAATCCCTTTCATTTTTCCCAAGAAGAGGACCGAAAAAAGAGAGTGGGACAGAAATCGGTCATTCGTTAGAATTCGATTTCGTCGTCCCACCTCCGCACAGTTGAGTAGGGCTGTAAAAGCTGATGAAATCAGCGTAGTAGAGCCCACTCAACCACTGCGTCTTGCTCGACAATCCAAAAACAATTGAGAGGCTAGGACTTTTGTCCCAGCCCCTCGTTCCAGTTTCGTGAAACTGCTTCATCTTCTTCTAGTTGCGCCACTAGTTGATCGATCCCATCGAATTTGACCATTTCTCGAATCTTATCTAACCAGTGAATGGTCAGGGTATGACCGTAGATATCTCCAGAAAAATCAAAGAGATTGACTTCGAAACGAAGCTCTTTCCCATCAAAGGTGACATTTTTCCCGACAGAAGCCATCCCACGGTAAGTCTGCCCTTTAAAATCGACATCCACTACATAAACCCCATCTGATGGTAAATAGGTCCGATCAATCGGTGCTAGATTGGCGGTAGGATAGCCAATGGTGCGGCCACGTGCATCCCCATGCACGACGATTCCCCGACTGGATAAAGGGTGACCAAGTAGACGGGTAGCTTCGTGGACGCGTCCTTCTAGGATAGCTTGACGAATGCGGGTCGAACTAATCTTTTCACCCTGATCCAATACAGGGGAAATGACCTCCACTTGACCATCAAAATAATCAGCTAAGTCAGAGGCCGTTTTTTTATCAGAGCCAAAACTATAATCAAATCCAGCAATTAAAACTCGGGCCCTCAAGGCTTTGACAAATTGAACAACAAATTCTTTGGCGGTTTTAGAAGCAAAATCGGTCGTAAAATCAATGAGGAAGAGCTCATCCACTCCTAGTTCGTTTAATTTTTGGAACCGATCCTCAGGACTCTGCAAATGAAGCAGTAATTCTGGTTGGTAGCGAACAAAGGCTAACTTAGGAGATTCAGGGAAGGTTAACAAAGCGACCTTCAAGCCTTTTTCATCCGCTATCTGACGCGCCTTTTTAAAGAGTTCTTGATGCCCCAGATGCAGGCCATCAAAGTAGCCCAGAACCAAAACTGTCTCATTCTCCAAATGGATCTGGTTAGCAGTAGTAATCGTACGAATATTCATGAATTTATTGTAACACACTTTCTGTTAGAAAGACTTTTCGAGGTTTGTAAAGTTCTTCTCTTTTTTCTAAAATGGCTACCAATTTTCCTTGGTAAAAAGCAGCTAACTCTTTGGAGTTACTCACAACTGGAATAAAGCGTCCCACTTGGACTTCGCCAACCTCTTCAACTGTCAGCTCTACTTTTTCAAGATCTCCGGTTCCAATTTCAAGTGGATGAAGGAAGCTCAAATCTCCTTGGGCTACTTTTTCAGCCACTTCTTCTAAGGTCAGGGAATCTTCCAGTGACAAACCAGCAGCACTGGTCCGTGTCAAATGAGACATATGGGCTGCGTAACCCAGTTTTTGACCCAAATCCACCGACAAGGTCCGGATATAGGTCCCCTTGCTGCATTTGACCCGGAAACGAAAACGGGCTAGCCTTTCTTCATAGCTAATCTCACTGGTGCGCGTGAATTCATAAATGGCTACCTGCCGTACAGGGCGTTCCACTTCTTCTCCTGCCCGCGCATATTCATAGAGCTTACGTCCATTGACCTTGACAGCGGAATACATAGGTGGTACTTGCTCGATTTCTCCCACCATTTGGGCAATCATGCGGTCCACCTCTCCTGCATCTAAAGGGGCTTCCACTGGGGTCTGCTCTACGACTTCACCACTTGCATCCTCCGTCGTGGTAGAAAATCCCAAAGTGATTTCTCCCTCATAGACCTTTCCTTCATCTTGCATGAATTCGACCATCCGGGTCGCCTTTCCAACTGCAATCGGAAGCACTCCCACCACATCTGGATCCAGCGTTCCCCCATGACCGATCTTCTTAGTTCCTAAGATTTTTCGCAGTTTAAAGACCACATCATGTGAGGTCATGCCTGCTTCCTTTTTTACATTGATAATTCCGTCCATCTGATTTGCTCTTTCTAACTCTTGTGTGACCATCCTGGCCACCGACCCTTTATTATACCATGAAACAAGACTTCTTGTCCCTCTTTCCCCCTTCTCATGAGCTCCTAAAAAATCCCGTAGCAGATTTCAGACTTTTTAAAATGGGTTTGATACAATAGAAAGCGAAAGAAGGTGTAACATATGTTAATGTATGATGTTATTGTGATTGGATTTGGTAAAGCTGGTAAAACACTCGCAGCGAAATTATCAAGCCAAGGAAAAAAAGTCGCTCTGATTGAAAAGAGCAAATCTATGTACGGTGGTACTTGTATCAATATCGCTTGTATTCCAACCAAGACCTTGATTGTTGCAGCAGAAAAAGGCTTGGATTTTGAGCAAGCCATGAATGAGAAAAATGCAGTGACGACTCGTCTCAACGGCAAGAACTACGCAACCATTGCTGGAACTGGCGTAGACATTATCGATGCGACGGCTCGTTTCGTTTCTAACAAGGTCATCGAAATTCAAGCTGGAGATGAAAAGGAAGAATTGACAGCTGAAACCATTATTATTAATACTGGTGCTGTTCCAAATGTCCTTCCGATCCCAGGATTAGCTGAAAGTAAATTTGCCGTGGATTCAACCGGTATTCAACGTTTGGAAAACCTACCTAAACGCCTCGGTGTCCTTGGTGGTGGACCAATCGGATTGGAATTTGCTCATCTCTATAATACCTTGGGTAGCCAAGTAACGGTATTGGATGCTTCTGAAACATTCTTGCCACGGATCGAGCCAAGTATTGCAGCTCTTGCAAAAAGCTACCTTGAAGAAGATGGCATTCAATTCTTGCAAGGCGTTCATACCCAAGAAATCAAAGATGGCCAAAACAGCTTAACGGTTGTCACAGATAAGGGAGACTTCGAGTTTGATATCCTTCTCTACGCAACAGGACGTAAACCAAACATCGCTGGACTTGGTCTTGAAAACACAGATATCCAAGTCACTGATCGTGGAGCAATCCAAGTCAACCGTCATTTAGAAACCAGCGTCCCTGGTGTCTTTGCAGTTGGGGATGTCAATGGTGGTCCTCAGTTCACTTACATGTCACTCGATGACTTCCGCATTGTCTTCAACTACCTTACAGGCGATGGTAGCTACAATCTCGAAACTCGTAGAAATTATGCGACAACACTCTTTATTGCTCCTCCACTTGCCCAAGTCGGCTTGACCGAGCAAGAAGCACGTGACAAAGGACTTCCAGTTGCTGTTAAAGAATTGCCAGTTGCTGCCATGCCTCGTGGACATGTCAATGCAGACCTTCGAGGTGCCTTCAAAGCCGTGGTCAACCCAGAAACAAAAGAAATTCTTGGAGTGACGCTCTTTGGAGAAGCTGCAGGCGAAATCATCAACCAGATTACCATGGCCATGGACAACAAGATCCCTTATACTTACATCGCAAAACAAATCTTTACTCACCCAACCATGGCAGAAAACCTAAATGATCTCTTTGCGATTTAACTAACATAAAAAAGCTGGAAAATATTCCAGCTTTTTTAGTTTAAGAATTCACAGACAGCCTCTTGAAATACTTTATTTTCTTCATAAAGAGCATGCCCAGAATGTTTTAGAATAAGGAGCTGGCAACCCGAAATCGCTTTTGCTAGTTCCTTAGATCCGTCCACACCGACCACATCATCTTCAAGGGCACCAAGGATCAGGGTCGGACAATGAATTTCTTTTAAGACCTCAAGGCTATTATGTTCCAGGCAAGACTGAGACTGAATGGCTATTCTATTTTCATCTTTGATTCGCCCCAAGCGACCCATGATATTATAAAGCAACCGCCACTTTTGATAGCTCTTTTGCGTGTAGGAATGCTTTGCAATATCCAGCATGAGATGCTTAAAATTTCCAGATTGACTAAGTTTTTGCCAATGCTCAATTCGTTCTCTAGCAAGTTGACTAGGTTTTGCAGTGGTCACGGCTAAAATGAGCTTTTGAACCTTTTCTGGAAAATCTGCAGCTAGCCATTGGGCAATCATTCCACCTTGTGAAATCCCCATAACATAAGCGGTATCTAGGTTTAGTGTCTCCATTGCTTCTGCTACATCTGCTGCCATATCCCACGTCGTATAGCCCTGTCTCAGCTCATTGATTCGAGAAAAAACATAGATTTTATAACGTTTAGCAAGTAGACGATACGAGAGAGAAAAGAGCTGTGCCTTTCCTTTAACGGTCTGAAGCCCATCCCCCAAGCCTGGTATGATCACTAATGGCTGCTTACCTTTTCCAAATGTTACATAGTCCATGCTCTTTTTGTTCAAATATAAGGTTTTCCCTTTTGTTGAAGACATTACTTCGTTCCCTCTACTATTTTTTCATGATTTATTTAGGTTGAGTTTTTAAATGCAAGGCAAAGCCGGCAGTCACTTTTTCAAATCCAACTGCCTGATAAAACTGATGTGCAGCATTTCGTTCAGCGGTTAATCCACTATTTAGAGCCAGTGCCTCAACTCCTTCTTTTACCGCTTGTTTTTTCAATTCATCGATTAGCCTACTAGCAATTCCTTGTCGTCTTGTTTCTTTTGCAACTGACAAAGCTAAAATTCGATAGTAAGACCCATCTGCTTCAAAAAAGAAGAGCTTTGCATAACCTAAGAAACCTAAAATTACTCCGTTTCTTTCAGCTAGAAGACAGCCATAATGTGGCTGAGAAAGAATCATTTCTAAACGTCGAGACAGCTTAGAAGCGGTTGTTGGATAGCCCAAGTCTTCGTATAAAGACAGTAGGGCTTCAGCATCTTCCATGGTTGCTTTTCGTATCTGCATAGGATCCTCCTAGTCTTCCTTCAAAGCATCAAACTTAGCCTTCATGGTTGGATTCTTCCGAGTCAATTTTTTAACGGAAACATCATCCAATTTGTTGTTGGCGAGCCGAAGTTGATTTTCTGATGTGGTCAAGAATTTCTTGACTTCTTCCATCCGCTTGATGGCTTTGTCGATTTCATCGATAGCCTTGCCAAAGTTGACAGAAGCCGAATTGTAGTTCTTAGCAAAGGCTACTTTAAAGGCATCTAGGTCTTCTTCAAAGTGGGTAATATCAATATTTTGTTCACGAACAAGCGCCAATTCTTGCTTGTATTTAAGGGAATTGAGGGCCGCATTGCGCAGGAGCCCAATGATCTGGATAAAGAACTGAGGACGGACCACATACATCTTCTCATACTCATGACTGACATCGACAATCCCTGTGTTGAAGTAGTCGTTATCTGCCTCAAGCATGGTCACCAAAACGGCATATTCACAGTTCTTTTCTCGACGATCCTTGTCCAATTCCTTGTAGAAATCCGCATTCTTATGCTTCTTCTCTGTCCCGTCAGCTTCATTTTTCATCTCGAACATAATGGAGATAATCTCCACCCCATTTTCATCGCACTCGCGGAAAATAAAGTCGCCTTTAGACCCACGTGCAGAGACCTTGTTGTCCTTTTCAAAGTAAGCATTTGGGAAGGCAAAACTGCGAACCTTGTTGAATTCACTTTCCGCATACTGTTCCAGACTTTCACCGATGGCCTTGGTTGACTGTTGGGCCTTAAAATTCTTGTAGAACTCGACCTGTTCATTGGCTGCCTTAAGCTGGGCTTCGTAGTTTTGCTTGACAGAAGCTAGGGACAGTTCATTTTCCTTCTCTTGAAGGAGCAATTGGTTTTGTACCTGATCCCTTTCTTTCTCTAGATCAGACAGTGTTTTTTGCAACTGATTTTCATGTTCCAAGCGCAAGGTGGCCAATTGATTTTCCAGCGCTTGCACTTCTTTTTCTTTCTCTAGCAAGCTTTGGCTAGCGGTTTGCTCCACCTCTTTTTTAGCCAATTCTTTTTCAGTATCAAACTGTTGAATCTGGTTTTGTAACTGGGCAATTTCTTGATCCTTCTTGGCTAACTTCTCTTGTTGCTCATTAAGGGCCTTTTGCTCAGCCAAAGCCAACTCTTGCCGAATTCGCTCATGAATTTCCTTGTCAAACTCTGCTGTCCGTACCTGTGACAAGAGTTCGCTGTATTGACTTTCATTGACTGTAAAGACTTCCCCACAGTTGGGACACTTGATTTCGTTCATAGTATGCCTCTTTCTCTATTCTTAGTATATTATATCATGCCACCAGTAAAATCAAAACCAACAAACGAAGCTTGCTGGTTTTAAGTAAATATTCATTCTTTTATAGAGACTTTCCTTAGGTGAGGACGGACGGTAGCGACTCCCTTTGGGATTCCATACCTTAGATTTGAGCCTTACGTCTCAAATCTACCGAGCACCAGAAACTAATGCGTTTCTGATGCTTTCCTCACGGCGAAAAGTCTCAATCTATTTTGCACTAGTTCCAAAATATTTTTTTCAATAGTCTCATTCAGTAATAACTTTAGATTTCTGAAAAGATGTTGCTTATTTATAATCTGAAACAGTGGACTTAGCTTACTGGCTTTAGTTTATTTCTTCTCAATCGGCGCGACACTGGCCAAGAGTTTTTTGAGACCCACTTCTGGGAAGTTGATCTTGAGTTCTTGGGTACTACCACTACCAGATACTTCAAGCACGGTTCCTTCGCCCCACTTCTTGTGAACGGCAATGTCGCCAATGGCCCATGCGACGCTTTCTTTGGCGCTAGAACGGTTGCTATTGCCAAAGGGGAGGCTTGATGACGTGAGAGCACTTGGGGCTGCTTGTCTCTTGCGCTCTTGAAGGGCTTGTGACAGGCTCATGCCTTTTCCAAAGGTCGTTCCGCCTCCATTGCTATAAGAAGCCTTAAAGCTGGTATTAACTGGACGGGCTAATCCTTGGTAGGTCAATAAATCCGAGCTAATTTCATTGATGAAACGCGTCGGGCGGTTGTAGCTGGTCCGTCCAAAGAGCAAACGTGAGTTAGCATTGGTCAAGAAGAGAACTTTCTCTGCCCGCGTGATCCCCACATATGCCAGGCGACGTTCTTCCTCCAACTCATCTGGATCCTCTGCTGCACGACTAAGAGGAAAGACATTTTCTTCCATTCCAATCAAGAAGACAACTGGAAACTCCAATCCCTTAGCCGCGTGAAGGGTCATCAAGGTGACTTCTGAAGTTTCTTGGGCCCCATCATCTGTATCGGCAATCAAAGCCAAATCGTTCAAGAAGCGACTCAAGGTTTCCACACCTGATTCGTCTTCGACGGTCTCTCCATTTTCATCAAAATTCTTGGTAACAGACAGGAACTCTTGGATATTCTCGATGCGGGCCTGACTTTCTAGATTCCCTTGATTGGTTAGGGCCGTCATATAGCCCGTCTTGTCAAGGACTTCTTCGACCAGCTCTGTAATGGTCAGCTGGTCCAATCTTTCTCTCAAATCAAGAATGAGATTGGCAAAGTCCCAGATGGCTTGAGCGGCCTTTCCTTTGATGCCAGAGAGCATGATATTGGCTGAAGCATCCAGGAGTGAAGACTCTTGCAGTTGGGCAAAATCACGAATCTTATCCACTGTACCTGGCCCGATTCCCCGCTTGGGTTCATTGATAATACGCTCAAAACTGATATTGTCACTGAGGTTGGCAATCAAGTTCAGATAAGCAATGACATCCCGAATTTCCTTCCGGCTGTAGAACTTGGTGCCCCCTACCATGGTGTAGGGAATGTTAGACTTGAGTAGCGCTTCTTCAATGGTCCGTGACTGGGCATTGGTCCGATAGAGAACCGCAAAATCACGGTGTTTGTAGCCAGCTTCGCGACTCAGCTCTTCAATCGTTTTAGCAACAAAGACTGCTTCATCCTGCTCGTCATTAGCCCGGTAATAGACAATCTCTTCCCCGTCTTCATTTTGTGTCCAGAGATTCTTCGGACGGCGGTGGCGATTGTTTTTGATGACATCATTGGCTGCTTGCAAGATCGTCTTGGTCGAGCGATAATTCTCTTCTAGGAGGACGACCTTAGCTTCCTTATAATCCTTCTCAAAGTCCAGGATATTCTGCATATCTGCTCCCCGCCAGCCATAAATAGACTGGTCCGCATCCCCAACGACACATATATTTTTAAAGCGTGAAGCCAAGAGTTTGACCAACTGGTATTGGGCATGGTTGGTATCTTGATACTCGTCTACGTGGATGTATTGGAACTTCTGCTGGTAATAGGTCAGCACATCTGGATGCTGATCAAAAAGACGCAAGGTCAGCATGATCAAATCATCAAAGTCCACTGCTTCTGACTGACGGAGTTCCTTTTGGTAAGCCTCATAGCACTTGGCGACGATCTGGGTGTACATATCGCCAGCCTGGGCGGCGTAGGCCACTTCATCGATCAGGTCATTTTTGGCATTGGAAATAGTCCCCAAGATGGTCCGTTCATTCCATTTTTTAGGATCCAAGTTCAAGGACTTTAAAATCCGCTTCATCAAGGTCCGCTGCTCACCTGGATCGACAATGGTGAAGTTGCGGTTGTAGCCAATATGATCCGCATCTCGACGGAGAATACGCACACACATGGAGTGGAAGGTGGCAATCAAGCAATCTTGGGTCGCTGGATTCAACTGATAAGCCCGCTCCTTCATCTCCCGAGCGGCTTTATTGGTAAAGGTAATGGCCAAAATATTCCAAGGATTGACCATTTTTTCATCGATCAAGTAAGCAATGCGGTGGGTCAAGACACGTGTCTTACCAGAACCAGCCCCCGCCATGATCAAGAGGGGACCTTCTGTCGTTTGGACCGCCTCTGCTTGGCGATCATTCATACCATTCAATAAAGGATTCATCTCATACTCCTCATTCATTCAATCGTTCTATTATACCACAAAAACCGGCCTAGCTTCTTTTAAAAAAGGACTCATTTGAATTTCCCTTCCAAAAACGATATAATAGTAGCTTAAAGAAAACAGGATTTCATCCGAGGTCTAGGAGGATATTTTGGATAAACCATACAGTAACTTAAAACTGGCCGAACGTGGCGCTATCATTAGTATTCTAGCCTATTTATTGCTCTCTTCAGTAAAATTGGCTACCGGCCATCTACTTCATTCATCCAGTTTGGTAGCCGATGGATTTAACAACTTATCTGATATCATCAGCAATGCTGCCCTGCTCATCGGGATTCGTCTTGCTCGCCAACCTGCTGACCGCGATCACAAATTTGGTCACTGGAAAATTGAGGATCTAGCAAGCCTAGTCACCTCCATCATTATGTTTTATGTTGGTTTTGATGTCTTACGCGATACCCTCCAAAAGATCTTCAGCAATGAAACAGTTAGCATTGATCCACTCGGTGCTGGTGTCGGAGTGGTTTCAGCCCTTGTCATGCTAGGCGTTTATTTCTACAATCTTCGCTTAGCCAAACGGGCCAAATCAAAAGCCTTAAAAGCAGCCGCAAAAGACAATCTTTCAGACGTCGTCACATCTCTTGGAACGTCGATCGCGATCGCTGCTAGTGCTTTTAACTATCCAATTGTCGATAAAATCGTAGCCATCATCATCACCTTCTTTATCCTCAAAACAGCCTACGATATTTTTATGGAATCTTCCTTTAGTCTTTCAGACGGCTTTGATGATAGCCTCCTCGAAGATTACGAAAAAGCTATTTTAAAACTACCTAAGATTGCGCGTGTGAAATCTCAACGCGGACGGACCTACGGAAGCAATATCTATCTGGACGTTGTCTTGGAAATGAATCCCGATCTTTCAGTCTATGAAAGCCATGCGATCACAGAAGAAGTTGAGGATCTCCTGAAAGATGAGTTTGGAGTCTTTGACATTGACGTCCATGTGGAACCTAGCTCAATTCCTGAGGATGAGCTGATCGAAAACGTTGAAAAGAAACTCTTGACCTACGAAAAAATCCTCTATGCTAAGCAAGAATTTGATACACTGCTAGCGGATAATTATACCTTGATTGACGATACCGGTCACGAACACCACAAGGCGGAATTAATGGAGGCACTCGCAAGCGACCAAGTTCAATTCCAAAACTTTGAACTGGAGTCCATCAGCCAAAAGACCAAACTTATCCGTTATGAACTAGACGGTCAAATCCATACCAGTCTCTGGCGTCGCCATGAAACGTGGCAAAAGATTTTCCATCAAATTACTAATAAAACCGACTAAAAGAGGCTGGGACAAAAGTCCTAGCCTCTCAATTGTTTTTGGATTGTCGAGCAAGACGCAGTGGTTGAGTGGGCTCTACTACGCTGATTTCATCAGCTTTTACAGCCCTACTCAACTGTGCGGAGGTGGGACGACGAAATCGAATTCTAACGAATTACCGATTTCTGTCCCACTCTCTTTTTTACTTGATGTCGTCTGTTGCTACATCCGTTCCGAACCACTTCTTAGAAATCTTTTGGAATTGGCCCTTTTGATAGAGTTTTACGAAGGCTTCATCAATTTTTTTCTTCAAAGTTTTATCCGCCTTGCGCACTCCTACCGCAAAGGATTCTGTCTCAAACCCGACAGGAAAGACATTGTAGTCTTTTAAAATTCCTTCCGTCTGCAGATAATAGTTGGCATAGACACGGTCGATTAAGAGGCCATCGATCCGATCATTCTGAAGATCGATCAGCGCCTCGTTGAAACTCTGGTATTGGGTAGCCTTTTGATTTTTAACCTTATTTTTTAAGATTTTAGGATTGGCTTCAAAATCCATATAGCCAGACGATCCGGTCTGGGCACCTAATCGTTTCTCTTTCATCCCATCGACTGATTGGATCCCAGAGGCTTTCTTAGTGACCAAGACTTGTTCATTTTTCATATAGGGCTTGGTAAAAGCAACACTTTCCCGACGTTCATCTGTTGCAGAATAGCCATTCCAGATGGCATCAATGGTCCCATTTTTCAGTTCCGTCTCTTTCATATCCCAATCAATGGGTTGCCAGTTGACATGAATCCCATAAGATTCAAAGACTTGATTGGCCAAATCAATATCAAAACCAGCGTAGCTCCCATCTTTTTGTTCAAAGCCCATGGGAACGAAAGTATTATCAAAACCAATCGTGATGGACTGCTCTTTTTGGTATTTTTGCCAGTTGTCCACTTTAGGATCACTCACTGTCTGTCCACAGGCAGTCAGAAGAACGAGACTAAGGACACCTAGCAACCATGGTATTACTCGTTTCATCCTCTCCTCCTATTTAGGCTCAACCTTGAGAAGAACATCCGCAATTGCTTCTGCAAATGGAATATCATGGGTAACAACGATCTGAGTCATCCCCAGTTCACGGTTTTGCAAGATTAGCTTCTCAACTTCTAATCGCAATTCTGGATCCAAGGCCGAAGTCGGCTCATCATAGCCAATAATTTCTGGATCGATCATCATAGCACGAGCCAATGCCACCCGTTGCTTCTGACCACCAGATAGAGAGAAGGGATAAGCATCCGCATGTTGTTCGAGTCCCAAACGCTCCAGTAAGCTCATGGCTTTTTTACTCGCTTCTTCCTTAGTCACATTCATGGTCTTAACAGGAGACAAGATAAGGTTTTCCATGACCGATAAATGTGGAAATAATTGAAAATCTTGAAAGACAAAACCGAGAAGATTTCGTTTTTCTAAGGCATCCAGAGGCAAGTTTTCACCATTGTAGATGATCTGACCAGAATCAATGGTTTCAAGACCAGCTAACATGCGAAGCAAGGTGGTCTTTCCTCCTCCAGAAGGTCCAACAATGGCGACGATTTGTTTTTCAGGAACGAGAAGATTGAAATCTGATAAGATCTGCTTATCCCCAAACCGTTTCGAAATTTGTTTTAATTCTAACATATGCTTCTCCTCCTATTTATAATATGAAAAGTTCTTTTCAACTCGCTTGGCAATGATGGTCACGATCCCAATGAGGATTAAATAAATAGCTCCCGCTAAAAACATGGGTGCTAGACTGGCATCACGATTGGCTGCCGTCCGACTAGCCAGGATCAAATCACTAATTCCCAGAGCATAGACCAAGGAGGTATCTTTAATCAAGGACATGACTTCATTGAAGACACTTGGAAGAACGATCTTCACCACCTGAGGCAAAATGATATAGCGAATTGTTTGCCATGAACTCAATTTTAAGACCTTGGCCGCCTCATACTGACCTGTCGGAATGGCGACAATTCCTCCACGGAAGATTTCTGCAAAATAGGCTGCATAATTGAGAGTGAAGGCTATGATAGCTGCAGGCAACCGATCAATTCGAATCCCAATACTTGGAAGGACGTAATAAATAAAGATCAACTGAAGCAAAAGAGGGGTTCCTCGCATGATCCAGATATAAATTGTTAGGAGTCCATGCAGGATCTTTGAGCGCAATTGAAGCAAAAAGGAAACAACGATTCCTAGTGGAATCGATAAAATCAATACGAAAGCAAACACTTGCAAGGTGAGGCTTGCTCCCTTTAACAAACTTGGTAAAATTTCCAAAGCATACTGCATAGCATTCTCCTCCTAAAAAATTATTTAATGAACATCTTACCACAAAAATGGAAAAAAAAACTAGTTCATATTGATATTTATAAAAAAAAATAGCCTTTCGGCTATTCTTCTACTTTTATAAATCCAAATTTATTGAGGGGATAGAGACGCAGATTCACGACTCCTTCGATCTGATTTTTATGGATATAACCAAACTCACGGCTATCTTCTGTATCTCCACGGTTATCATTTAAGACTAGATAAGTATCGGATGGTACACGACCAGCCTTGGTCCCTTTTAACTCTGATAAGAAGAAATCATCCGTATAATACCCATTACTCGTTGGAGCCGCCAAGTGTTTATTCAGCATTTTATTTAGGTAAGGTTCTGGTGTTGCCTGTCCATTCAAATAGAGGACATCATCTACGTAGCTGACTTCGTCGTTTTCTTTGGCAATAACACGTCCAAGGTATTCTTTTCCACCGACCTTGTATAAGACCAAATCACTGCGATCTACCTGAGCATTTCTAGTCGCTACCACAAGATCTCCAGTTTTCACAGAAGCATTGGCCATCTTATCATTGATACTAAATGGATGAAATACAAAGATTCGAAGCAAAATCAGTGCCAAAACCAGTACACCAACAATGATGACATTTCTAATTAAATCTCTCCTTGGCATGTATGTCTCCCTTCCTTTTTATTTATTATACCATGTTTTTGATCTTTAAAAAAGAGAAAGTAAGCATTAGTGAGAATTCTTGTCAACACACTAAACAATAAAAAGAAAAACCTCGCGGTCAATCCTTTCAGATCAACCAGCAAGGCTTTCAGATATAATTGTCTATTAACGTACTGTACGGATACGCATTGTGTTTGTACGAACTGCTTCACCAAGTGGTACACCTGCAACGATAACGATATCATCACCAGATTGTACAAGACCAGCTTCAACTGCTTTGCGTTCAGCAATTTCAAACATGTCATCAGTTGATGATGGAGCTTCTGTCAACATTGGGATAACACCCCAGTTCAACATCAATCCACGTTCTGTCAATTCGTCAAATGTCAATGCCAAGATATCAGCATTTGGACGGTATTTAGAAATCAAACGTGCAGTGTGACCAGTCTTAGTAAGAGTTACAACCAATTTGATATCCATTGAGTTTGTAGCATCTTTAACAGCTGAAGCCATAACTTCTGTCTTAGAGTTACGTTCAAATGAATCTGAGTTCAAACGTCCGTATTCTTTAAGAAGAGTTTGAGCGTTCTTGTCGATTGTAGCCATTGTTGTAACTGACTCAAGTGGGTATTTACCATTTGCAGATTCACCTGAAAGCATTGTAGCATCAGTACCATCGATAACAGCGTTGAAAACGTCAGATACTTCAGAACGAGTTGCACGTGGTTTTTCAGTCATTGTTTCAAGCATGTTTGTTGCAGTGATAACAACTTTACCAGCAGCATTCACTTTAGTGATAATCATTTTTTGGTAAACTGGAACCATTTCAAATGGTACTTCGATACCCATGTCACCACGAGCAATCATAATACCGTCTGCAGCTTCAATGATTTCATCTAAATTATCGATACCTTGTTGGTTTTCGATCTTCGCAAACAATTGAACGTGACCGTTACCAGTTTCTTCACAAATTGCACGAACTTCATTTACGTCTTTTGCAGTACGTACGAATGAGATCGCGATGAAGTTGATACCTTGTTCCAAACCGAAGCGGATATCGTCGTTATCGCGTTCAGCAAGTGCTGGGAAAGGAATCTTAGTGTTAGGGATGTTGACACCTTTTTGTTTAGCGATGATACCATCATTTTCAACTTCAACGACAAATTCACGTTTTGCAGCGTCTTTTTCTACAACACGAAGACCCAATTTACCATCGTCAACCAATACTTGGTGTCCAACTTCAACGTCATCGAAGATGTCAAGTCCACCAGCAACGTTCAATGCGATAACATCACGAGTTGATTTGATGCCTTGTTTTGTAGCAACGCGGATACGTTCACCAGTTTTGTATGAATACTCTTTAGCTTCACCTTCAAACAATTCAGTACGGATTTCAGGACCTTTTGTATCAAGAAGGAAACCAACTTTTTTACCAGCGATTTCTTCTGCACGTTTAACAGTTGCCATACGTTCACCTTGTTCTTGGTGGTCACCGTGTGAGAAGTTGAAACGGAAAGTGTTAGCGCCAGCTTCGATCAATTTAGCAATGTTTTGTGCTGAAGCTTCAACGTCAAGGTTTTCAGCCCAGTATCCATCTTCACCAAATTTTTTACCACCACGGATTTCTACCGCAGGACCCAAAGTTGCAACGATTTTTACACGTTTGTTCATGATATATATGACTCCTTTTTAAATATATCTGTCTTTTTAAGACAAGGTTAACGAATTTATGAAATAAAATTAAATTGAAGACAAGCTACGGTTCAACTCGGCAAGACCAAGATCAGCTTTATGTGGATTGTTTACCACAATCTTACCATCTTCTGTCAAGCTAAAGAGGGCTCCTTCTTCTGCGTTACCAAGGATTGGATTTTCCACCATTTTTTCATTGCGGATACCAACGGCTACACCACCGATTCCTTGTTTCAACAATTTAACTGCGTGTGCTCCCATACGTGATGCAAGAACACGGTCACGCGCTGTAGGTGAACCACCACGTTGGATGTGGCCAAGCTCAGTCACACGAAGGTCACTTTCATCACCAGCTTCTTTCAACGCTTTACCAAATTCATCTGCAGACATCACGCCTTCAGCCAAGATGATGATGTTGTGGGTACGACCTTTTGCGTAACCTTCTTTGATGCTCTCAACAACTTCTTCGATCTTGAATCCTTCTTCAGGAATGATGATTTCATCTGCTCCAGATGCAATCCCTGCCCAAAGAGCGATATCTCCAGCATTACGTCCCATCACTTCAATTACGAAAGTACGGTGGTGACTAGATGAAGTATCACGGATCTTATCGATCGCGTCCATTGCAGTTGTGACTGCCGTATCAAAACCAATTGTAAAGTCAGTTCCGACGATATCGTTGTCGATCGTACCAGGAAGACCAACAGCTGGGAATCCAAGCTCAGTCAAGCGCATCGCACCATGGTAAGAACCATCTCCACCAATAACGACAACACCTTCGATCCCGTGTTTCTTCAATTGCTCGATCCCTTTTAATTGACCTTCGCGTTGTGCGAATTCAGGGTAACGAGCTGAATGAAGGAAGGTACCACCACGGGAAATAATATCTCCAACAGATGAGGCGTCAAGCGGCTGAATTTTACCAGCAACCATTCCCGCATATCCATCATAGATACCGAAAACTTCCATTCCTTCTGAAATTGCTTGACGAACAACTGCACGGATAGCAGCGTTCATGCCAGGGGCATCTCCACCACTAGTTAAAACAGCAATACGTTTCATTTCGTTGTTTGCTCCTTTTTTTCTTTTACATTCTACGTAATTATAACACAAAGAAGACTAAAATTCTCGTATTTTTCGCAGTTTTTACCGATAAATCGTTTTCATAACGAGATTCTTTAATTCATCTTCCAATTCTTTGTTTTTCTGGACTGTATAGCCCTTCAATTGAAGAGTTTTTTTCTCGTCTTCATAGCGTAATATCACAGGATATGGGCCCGGATATTTTTTCAAGATAGAAAGAATTGTTTTATCCTGACGATGATCGAGCAACTGGATCCAGAACTTTTCATTGGTTGCAAGTTGCACCTCTGCTAGAATCATCTGCAAGCGCCCATCACGCTCTTGTATCTTCCCTGTCAAGTAATAAAAGCCACCTTCTTTTATCAAAGAGGAAAATCGATTGTAGGTTTCAGGGAAAAGGGTCACATCCAATTTTTTCTTGGTATCACTGACTTGTAAGAAAGCCATGAGATCACCCGACTTGGTTCGAATCGTTCGAATGTTTTGTATCTCAATGAGAATGCGTGCCTGCTCTCCTTGAACTAATTGAGAAATTGGTTGGATCTCGTAGGGACTCATTTGCCCAATCGCAACCAATGGGTGAGTACTGAGCCCGACGCCAATAATGGCCTCTTCCTTCTCATATTTTTCAGCCTGGCTAAAGTCCTCCGTTTCTGTCCAGGAATAGTTAGAATCCGCAAACAAACTGCCTAGCTCATCAGCAAAGACAAACAAATTCGGCAAATTGTGAAGCACCTTGCGCCTATTTTTTTCAAAAATGTCAAACAATCCAAGCTCCACTAAAGGTGTTAACAAAGGCAATTTATGATACTGATTGGGTAGTCGTAAAATAAAATCTTCGACACTTTCAAAGGGACGATTGTCAATGATCCAATATGCTAAATCTCTTGGGAGTCCCTTGATATTTTTCATTCCCAAGTAGATTTTCCGATCCTGGAACTTATCTCTGTAAGGGATGGTGTTGATGGATAATGGCGCGACTTTAAAATCAAACTGGAGAGCATCTGTCAGATAATCGCTACTCGAATAATTGAGCATGACATCAAAGAAAACATCTGGATAATGGACCTTGAAATAGGCCATCTGAAAGGCCAAGGCAGAATAGGCATAGGCATGAGAACGGTTAAACCCATAGCCTGCGAATTTTTCCATGATCGCAAAGACCTCTTTGGCTTTTTCTTCCGTATGCCCAAGTTTAAGAGCACCTGCGACAAAATCGGCTTCCATCTTGTGCATTTCAGCCACATTTTTTTTGCCCATAGCCCGACGTAAGATATCGGCTTTCCCTAGGCTAAAACCTGCAAAACGCTGGGCAACCTGCATGACCTGCTCTTGGTAGAGCATGATCCCATATGTGGGCCGTAAGATTGCTTCAATAGCTGGATCTAAAATCTCAACTTTTTCCTGGCCGTGCTTTCTTTTGACGAAATTGTCAATGTAATCACTAGCGCCTGGACGATTGAGAGAGGTGGTCGCTACCACTTCTTCGAAATGATTGGGTCTCACTCGTCTCAAGAGGCGAATGGCTCCAGCCTGTTCAAATTGGAAAATCCCCTTGGTATCCCCAGCAGCAAACAAGGCCAAGGTTTCTGGATCTTCTAAATCAATGGCTTCAATCACGATCTCTTCTTGGTACTTTTCATAGACGGCTTCCTTCATTTTCTGAACAAAGGTTAAATTTCGCAGACCCAAAAAGTCCATCTTTAACAGACCATTGGCTTCAACCGCATGGGCATCATACTGGGTGACAAACATGTCTTCTCCATACTTGAGAGGAATGTGATCCGTCAAATCCTGGTCACTCATCACAACCCCAGCCGCGTGGATCGAGGTTTGTCTAGGTTGGCCTTCTATTCTTTTGGCAATTTCAAAGCCACGTTCAAATTCTGCTCGGCTATGAATCACTTGTCGAAAAGCTAGATTCTGTTCATAAGCTGTCGTCAGTGTATCCCTAAACCCAATCCGCTTGGTAATGGAGGTCAATTCATACTCTGGTACCCCAAAACGTTTGAAGACATCTCGAATGGCTTGTTTGGCCCCAAAGGTTGAAAAGGTCACGATTTGAGCTGCATGGTAACTCCCGTAACGGTCTCGCACATAGCGGATAAATTCTGGACGATAGATATCAGGAATATCAATATCAATATCCGGCATGGTGTAGCGCTCCACATTTAAAAAGCGCTCAAATAGGAGGTTCTTCTCCACAGGATCAATCCCTGTAATCCCTAGGGAATAGGCTACCAGTGAGCCTACAGCAGACCCACGTCCCATTCCCATATAATAGCCTTGACTCCGTCCGAAACGAAGAAGGTCCCAGACAATCAAGAAATAATCATCAAAGCCCATCTGGTGAATAATGTCTAATTCATGCTCCAGACGTTCTTGATAGACCGGACTGGTCAAGTTCTTTCGAAGGAGACCCGCTTGAGCTAATTCTCTCAGTTCCTCAACAGCTGGTTTCTGAGGATTGAAGCGAGGCAATTTCAACTGGGTGTCAATATCATATTGAATCCCTTGGACTAGTTTTTCCAGATTTGTGATGGCTTGAGGAAATCGCTCTGCAAAATCATTCTTTAAATCCTGAGGAGTTTTTAGGACTGTTGTCGGATCAATTGGTCCTGTTTCCGTCAAGCTTTGATTGTCCTTGATGGCTGCCAGCATCTGCATGGCTTCCACATCCCCAGCCTCAAAAAATCGAACGGTATGAAGAGGGAGCACAGGGTGGCTAAACTCTTGGACCGGCGTATCCGCAAAAACTCCGATGAAGTAATCTAGATCAAGAGGCAGGTCTCTGCTAGCAAAAGGAGCTGGGACAATGACTGCTAGTCCTTCTGTTAGGTGCTTCACATCCTCCCAATTGCTCTTCCCCATCATTTTAACAGTTGATATCTTCATCAGATTTTGGTAGCCCTTAGTAGACAAAGCCAGCATCCGAAACGGAATCATTTCATTATCTAGTTTTAGTTCAACCTCCAAACCAACTAAAGGGGTGATATTATGCGACTGACAGACTTCGATTAATTCATAAGCACCATACAAATTATCTACATCCATGATTCCCAATGCGTTATAACCCATGCTTTTAGCCACTTGTACATAGTCTTTTATGGTCACAAGACTTTCCATAAAGGTATAGACTGATTTGGTATCTAGCTGTGCAATCACTTTTCTCTCCTCCCTCACTAGTCTATTTCGAGGACTCATTTTTGAACAAAAAAACACCACTGCTACACAATGATGTCTCAACAACGGAAGACATGGGATTCGAACCCACGCACGCTTTTACACGCCTACCGCGTTTCCAACACGGCCTCTTAAGCCTCTTGAGTAATCTTCCATGAATAAAAATATGGAGCCGGTGGGAGTCGAACCCACGTCCAAACACCTGCCAGCATATTTGTCTACAACCATAGGTTATGTCTTCTTTTAACAGCTACACGACACATAACTCAAGCCCTGTACCTGCGAGTCTATCAATCTCTTATCTAACTCCTAGACAAAGCTAGATCGTATCTCGCTAAAATTAAGACCTGTCATCAAACACGAGCGATTCGAATCGGGTCACGCCTGCTGGTGTTTAGGCAGCTAAAGCGTAAGAATTATTATTTTTTGCAGTTATATTTAACTGGCGTTTTACATCCGCTAGATGAGTTGCAAAATATGCCTCATAATGCCTGTCGAATCCGTAACGACCCCAAAACGAATACAATTAGTATATCAAAATGTATCTAAAAATGCAAAAGAAAAAAATTGAACAAGAAGGCTTCCACTGGGGAGCTCCTTGTTCAATTAACTGTTCTTATTGAAGATTCAACTTATATTTGCTGATATAGTGAATGGTGAAGTACATAGAAACAATCTTAATGACTTCATAGATGAGACCTGGAATGAAGTTTGCTCCCAAATCATCAATATTTCCATAAACCAATGCATACCCGACAGCATATGAATCTCTAAATGGATTGACTGCTGTACCGATGATACTCAAAACAATGCACAAGAGAAAGAAAAACAGAATAGCCTTAAATCCACGACGATTTTGGAAGAGTTGGCCAAGTGCGATCGATACATAAAATAGGAAGATCCCTGAAGCTGTGGTAAAAATCCACCAAACAATAATCCAATAAGCAATAGAATGACTAAAAGCCTCAGCGATAATACTAAATACAGGAGAGAGGTCTTGTCCAATGACAGCACCCATCACAATAATTGTGATAAAACCACTAAAAAATAGAAGGAATAGGCAGTAAAGACTCGCTACTAAAGCTCCCACAAATTTAGACAAAATGATCGCATGCGGGCTAGCTGGAAGGGTCCAGGTCAAGTAACCTTCACGTCCGTATAAGTTGGAATAGAAACGACGGATAATAATATAGTAGTTACTAAGATAAAGACCAATGACTCCTCCAAAAATGAGAATCCCAAGAGTTCCCGTTATAATTTGCATACTATTGGTTTCCATATCCACAAAACCGTTTGTAGCACTTCCACCAATAACACCTGTAATCACTGACAAACCTAGTGCAATCAGGGTGATCAATAAATACCACTTAGCTGTCGATTTAAATTCATATTTTAATAATTTACCAAACATGGGGTCCTCCTAATAAACACGGAATTGATCACGGAAGATCTCATCGATTGATTTTCCGTGTTGATTGCGCATAACAGTCGTATTTTCATGCAAGAGGATTCTTCCTTGGTTGATGAAAATGGCCTCATCCAAAACTTGCTCAATATCCGCAATCAAGTGAGTAGAAATCAAGACAGAAGAGTTTGGACGTCTGTTTTGAATAATGGTCCTCAAAATATAATCACGCGCTGCTGGGTCAACCCCTCCGATTGGTTCATCAAGAACATACAAGTCCGCTTCACGACTCATCACCAAAATCAATTGCACTTTTTCCTTGTTCCCTTTTGAAAGGCTGTTCAATTTTTGATTTGGATGCAAATGCAAATCGTTGAGCAACTGGTAAGCTCGTTGGACATTAAAATCTGCATAAAAATCTTGGAAATAGCGAATAGCATCAACAATTTTCATATTTTCATTCAGATAAGTTGTATCCGGCAAATAGGAAACCACTTTTTTAGAAGCTGGGGATGGTAATTGCCCATGAATATAGATATTTCCAAGGCTTGGTTGCAACAAACCATTAATCAATTTAATGATGGTTGTTTTCCCGCTACCATTGGGACCCAAAAGGCCAATAATACGGCCAGGTTGGATGTTCAAACTAACATCCATGAGAGCAACTTCATGCCCATAATTCTTTGTCACATGGTCCAAGTAGACCAAAGGATACTGATTCATGTAAATCTCCTTTATTTTCTATTTATGCTATTATACCTTGTCCCCTTGATGATTGCAACTTTATCTGAAAATTTGCTAAGAATTTGTAAATGTTTGTTCAAAAAAACAAGGATAAACAAATCAGAGGTTAGGGAACCCCCAACCTCTGATTTGTTTTGATGCATAGAATGGTTAACTAATTCCAAGTGCGATCCGTGCATAACGGCTCATCTTTTCAACCGTCCAAGCAGGATACCAGACCAACTTCACATCCACCGATGTCACTTCTTCTACTTCTGCTAAAACATCATGAATCTGATCTGTCAGAAGGTCCGCTAATGGACACCCCATGGTCGTTAAGGTCATATCAATGATGGTTGCTCCAGTTTCACCGTCAAAATGGATCTCGTAGACAAGACCTAAATTGACAATGTCAATCCCAAGCTCAGGATCGATTACCTCTTCCAAAGCATTTAAGATTTTATTTTTAATTTCTTCAATTTGCTCAGTTGTATATGCCATATGACTTCCTTTTTCTGCTATTTACTCTCGATAGAATTTCTGGGCTCGGGTTAAAAAGATCCGCAGGATCTGGGTCGCTTCTTCATTTCTAGGCGACCGTTAAAAAGATCCCCCGGACCTGGGTCGCTTTTTGATTTCTTGGCGACCGTTAAAAAGGTCCCCCGGACCTTTTTAATCCTCTATAAAGTCACGCAGTGGTTTGCTTCTACTTGGGTGGCGGAGTTTGCGGAGGGCTTTGGCTTCGATCTGACGGATCCGTTCACGGGTCACATTGAAGACTTTCCCCACATCTTCCAAGGTCCGCATTTTTCCATCATCCAGACCAAAACGAAGACGCAAAACATTTTCTTCCCGGTCTGTCAGGGTATCGAGGACTTCATCCAATTGTTCACGTAGAACCACACGAGTGGTGTAGTCTACTGGATTTTCAATCACTTCGTCTTCGATGAAATCTCCCAAATGGCTATCGTCTTCTTCTCCGATTGGAGTTTCAAGAGAAACAGGCTCTTGAGCAATCTTCAAGATTTCACGCACCTTGTCTGGTGTCATATCCATACGTTCAGCGATTTGTTCAGGTGTTGGATCTTGTCCCAATTCTTGCAAGAGATTGCGTTGCTCACGAACCAACTTGTTAATGGTTTCCACCATGTGAACAGGAATCCGAATGGTACGCGCTTGGTCTGCAATGGCACGAGTGATGGCCTGACGGATCCACCAAGTAGCATAAGTAGAGAACTTGAACCCTTTGGTATAGTCAAACTTATCAACCGCCTTCATCAAGCCCATGTTTCCTTCTTGGATCAAATCCAAAAATTGCATCCCACGACCAACGTAACGTTTCGCAATGGATACAACCAAACGAAGGTTGGCTTCTGCTAGACGTTGCTTAGCTTCCAAGTCACCTTGTTCCACCAAGATAGCCAATTCTTGTTCTTCTTCATTGGTCAAAAGAGGAACAACCCCAATTTCTTTCAAGTACATACGTACCGGGTCATTGACCTTAGCAGAGTTGCTTCCAAGCAATTCCTCATCTGACAACTCTGGCTCTTCCTCATTGTTCAACACACGCGCACTTGGGTTGCCGTCTTTATCAGTGATCGAAATCCCTGCATCTTGAATGCGTTGCAAAAGATCTTCAATCCCATCTGCATCTAGCGTGAATGGAATAACCAATTGGTCATTAATTTCATCATCTGTTGCAGTTCCGCTTTTCTTGTGGCTGCGAATAAATTCTGCAATTTGAACGTCCAATGTTGTAATATCTTTTTGTTCTTTAGCCATTCTTACTCCATTCTTCTTTTTTGAGCGATTAAACGCTCGAGTTCCAATAAAGCCTTTTCCGCATCCCCTATTGAGGAAGCTTCCTTCACTTTATTTCCAATTTGTTGACTTTCTTTGCGAAGAAGCTCACGATTCCGTGTCGCTTCTACTTCTTCTAACTCACCATCTGCTATCTCATCTGGTAAATCTTCTTCTAACATGCGGTACCAGGCGTGCTGGACCCCTTCAGGCTGCTCGGATAGATCCTGAGAGGTGACTTCTCCATTTTGACAGAGCAATTGATACAAGATCTGTAACTCCGGCGTGTCGAAGGTAAAATCAGGTCGCAAACGGTAATCATTGAGGACCATTGGAAAATCCTTCATCCTACTTAATAAATGATTTTCCGCCTTGATCAAGCGCGTCATCCCACGATTCGGCAGGAGCTCCACTGAAAAATTCGACGTTTTTGATCGTCCACCTTCTTGCGCTTCTTGCCGTTGATGCAAGCGACTATTATTGACAATCTGCTCAATCTGCAAGTAATCAAAGTCCGGCAATAAATCGGCCAACTTATAAATATAGGTGTTTTGCGCTGTAATAGAACGCGTCTGGGCGATCATCGGTGCCAACTTTTCGACAAACTCAATTTGCGCCTGCAAGTTCTCAATATACTGGGGTTTCCAGTAGTGCATCAAGAATTCAACCTTACTGATCCGAGAATTCTTCAAGAGGGTAGCTAGATCTTCTGGGGACGTCTTTTTGAGGTACTCATCAGGGTCCATCTGATCTGGGATACGGACGATCTCCAACTCCAGATCCTGCAAGACATCCAAGGCCTTAGCTGTTGCTTCAAGCCCTGCCTTATCTCCATCATAGGTCAAGATGACCTTTTTAGTAAAATGAGACAGGTGCTGGACATGCTCTGGTGTCAAGGCTGTCCCCATAGAGGCGACCGCATTTTCTATCCCAGCTCTATAAGCTGCAATGACATCCATAAAGCCTTCCATGATATACATTTCATGTTTCTTTTTGGCGCTCGTCTTGGCTTGATCCAAATGATAGAGTTCATAACTTTTATTAAATAGACGGGTACTACGACTATTCTTGTACTTGGCTTGATGACTACCATCCTCCGTCATTTTCCACAGCCTACCAGAAAAGGCAATGACCCGTCCACTATCATCCGTCAAGGGAAACATGATCCGATCCTGAAAGGCATCAAAAACCGTTCCTGCATCTGAGACTGTAAACAAACCCGAATCGGTAATCACTTTCTCCGAGAATTTCTCAGAGAGATTTCGATAGAGATAATTTCCTTCTGTAGGTGCTAAGCCCAATTGAAAATGTCGGATCACCTCATCCGTCAGACCACGTTCATACAGATAGTGTCGCGCTTCTTCCCCCATCTTAGTCGTCATCAAAATCGCCTGATAAAACTTACTAGCTTCCTGATGAATCTCATAAAGTTCTTGGTTTGGATTGACAGACGCTGATTGGGCAGGTCTCGCCTGGTACTGAAGCGCAATGCCAGCCTTTTCCGCTACGATCTGGACCGCATCCATAAAGGCGACTCCACGGTAGTCCTCAATAAACTTAAAGACATCTCCAGAGCGACCACATCCGAAACAATGGTAAAACTGCTTGTCTTCAACGACATTAAAGGAGGGAGTCTTTTCACCATGAAAAGGACAGAGGCCTAAAAAGTTACGGCCAGCCTTGGTCAAAGAAACAACTTCTCCAATGACTTCAACAATGTTTACACTGTTTTTAATTTCTGCAATCAGCTCTTTATCAACCATAAACAGTGCCTCCATTTTACCATAGATTATCACTTTATATTTTATACTAAAAGTTAGTAAAAGTAAATTTTTTCCTACCGATTTCACACTCAAAAGAAAAGATTTTCACCCTTTATCACTAATTTTTAAAAAAATTGTGCATATTTCTTGTCAGTCTAACTATTTTCCGTTATACTATCATAGTAAAAAATTATTATGAAAGGACATATTTAGGATATGTTAAAAGATTTGAAAGATTTTCTCCTTCGTGGGAATATTGTTGACCTTGCTGTTGCAGTCGTTATCGGAGCTGCATTTGGAGCTATCGTAACATCATTTGTTAACGATATCATTACTCCACTTATTTTGAACCCAGCTTTGAAAGCTGCTCGTGTTCAAAATATTGCACAATTGTCATGGAACGGTGTTGCTTACGGTAGCTTCTTGAGCGCTGTGATCAACTTCCTTGTTGTTGGTACTGTTCTTTTCTTCGTAGTGAAAGCTGCAGAGAAAGCTCAAAACCTTGGTAAAAAAGAGGAAGCTGCTGAAGAAGAAGCTGCTGCTCCTACTCAAGAAGAGTTGCTTACTGAAATCCGCGACTTGCTTGCAAACAAATAAAGAGATAAAAAATCCGATCTTCTAGAAGAAGGTCGGATTTTTTTGTCTTCAATTTTCTAGAAAAACAAAAAACAGACCGAAGTCTGTTTCTGTATTCAATTAGAATTTTTTACGTTTACGAGCTGCTTCTGATTTACGTTTACGTTTTACAGAAGGTTTTTCATAGAATTCACGTTTGCGTGTTTCTTGAAGAGTACCAGCTTTAGTAACCGCACGTTTGAAACGACGAAGAGCATCGTCAAGAGATTCATTCTTACGTACTACTGTTTTTGACATATTTTTCACTCCCTTCAAGCCTAAAATCTTAATCATTTTATCACACTTTAAGGACGCTGTCAAGATCTTTTGAAACTTTTCTAGCCTTCCTAGCCTTCATGCTATTTCTTTTTTCCGACTTTTTCATTCTTTCTATTTTATGATACAATGGAAACATAGAAAACCCTGAAGGAGATACCATGTCAGAAATTTATGATATTACGATTGTTGGGGGCGGACCAGTTGGTCTGTTTGCTGCTTTTTATGGCAATATGCGCCAAGTTAAAGTCAAACTGATTGATTCCTTACCTCAACTTGGAGGGCAACCAGCCATTCTCTATCCAGAAAAAAATATCCTCGATGTACCCGGTTTTACCAATTTAACAGGTGAAGAATTAAGCGACCGCTTGATCGAGCAAGTCAAACGATTCGATACACCGATCTTCCTCAATGAAACTGTAGAGGATATTCAAAAAGAGGGTGACCTCTTCATTATCACTACTTCTCGCCAAGTGCATCAGTCTAAAGCAGTCATCATTGCCATGGGTGGCGGTGCCTTTAAACCACGTGCTCTTGATATCGAGGGGGCTGATACCTTTGATAACGTCCACTATCACGTATCAAACATCCAACAATATGAAGGACAACAGGTGACCGTCCTTGGTGGTGGGGACTCTGCTGTGGACTGGGCTCTTGCTTTTGACAAGATTGCTCCAACTACAATCGTTCACCGTCGGGACAACTTCCGTGCCCTAGAACACAGTGTAGAAGAACTCAAGCAATCTTCTGTCAGCATCAAAACACCATTTGTTCCTAGCCGCTTGATTGGAGAAAATGGTCATGCCACACACCTTGAAATCACAAAAGTCAAATCCGATGAAACAGAACTCATCCCGATTGATCACTTATTTGTCAACTATGGCTTTAAATCTTCAATCGGAAACTTAAAAGAATGGGGTGTAGAATTGCAACGCCATAAAATCAAGGTGAACCAAAAACAAGAAACCAGCCTTCCTGGAATTTATGCCTGTGGAGACTGCTGCTTCTACGAAGGAAAGATTGATCTCATCGCTACAGGTCTGGGGGAAGCTCCAACAGCCGTAAACAATGCCATCAACTACATCTATCCAGATAAAAAAGTCCAACCAACCCACTCAACAAGTTTATAATAAAAAAGGCCTTTGGCCTTTTTTAAATTGAAGTCAAACTATTTTAAGTTAATCGATTCTGCAAAGAAGTAAAAATGAGTTCCTATTTTTAGTTTGAATCAAGAAAATACAAAAACTTTCCGCTGTGAGAAAAGTGCCTGAAACAATACGTTTCAGGCACTCGGGAGTTTTGAGACATTAGGCTCAAAACTAAGTCATGGAACTTCTATGAAGTTCGCTGACGTCCGTACTCACCTAAGGAAAGTTTTTAAAAAGACTTTATCCTCATTATGAAAGACCTTTGGCCTTTTTTATTTGTCTAAATCGTCTGCGATCTTATTGATCTTACGTAAGCGGTGGTTAACACCGCTTTTTGAAATAGGTTGTTGCAAACTATCGGCGATCTGCTGGATAGAATAATCTGGATGGTTCATCCGGATATAGGCAACTTCTTGCAGGTCACTTGGTAAACTCCCTAGGCCGACCGTATCCACAATTTTACTAATATTATTAATGGTTTTCATGCTAGCAGTAACTGTGCGCTGGATATTGGCCATTTCGGCATTATTGGCCCGATTGAGGTCATTACGCGTCTCTCTCATAACCTTGATGGACTCAAATTCCTGCATGGCTTTCATGGCCTCTACCACAATTAGAAAATCAATAATATCTTCCGCTCGTTGCAGATAGGTTACCACTCCTTTTTTCCGCTCGATGGTTTTCGCATCTAGTAAAAATCCTTGCATGAGAAGGGCAATTCCTTCCGCGTGGTCTGTATAAACAGAATGAATTTCCAACTGGTACTTCCCTTTTTCAGGATCCTTGATGGAACCACTCGACAGAAAAGCCCCCCGAAGATAAGCACGACTGGCTACTTCATCTTCTAAAACACTGGCATCAATGCCTGTCTCAATCCCAAAAAAGGCATCTGCCAAATGCAAGTCAGCAAGAATCTCTTCCACCTTTTCATCCAAGAATACTGTGTAAACACGATTTTTTTTCAAATTGGTTTTTTGGTGGTGGCGAATATCCGATTTGGCCTCATAAAAATGATGCAACAATTCATAGATATGGCGAGCGATCTTGGCATTTTCTGTCGTCACCGAGAGCGTCAAGCCCCCCATTGAAATCCCAAGACTTCCAGACATCTTGATAATGGCAGCCAATTCACTCTTTTCAAATCGCTTGAGAGACAATAATTCTTCTTTTACACGAACCGTAAAACTCATTTTCTCACCTGCACGATCTGCATCAACTCTTCGACTACTTTTTCGCCATCATGAAAGGCTCCTCCATTGACCAGCTTTAAGAAATCGGAAGAAATCACTTGGGGAACTTGCGAGTGCAGCCCCTTGAAATCGTGCTCTACCTGCACCAAGTATTCATCAAATTTGTTACTGTTCATGTAAGCTGCGGGAACCTGATTGATATTGACAAGGACCGTATCGATGAACTTCTCTCCCAAATGTTTATGGAGAACGGCAACGTGGTCACTGTCTGTGAAATGCTCGGTTTCTCCTCTTTGGGTCATGATGTTACAAACATAGGCTACCTGAGCCTTGGTTTCAAGGATGGCTTTCCCAATCTCATCGATCATCAAATTAGGGAGGATCGAGGTAAAGAGCGAACCAGGACCTAAGACGACCATATCACTTTCAAGAATAGCTTCCACCACTTTCTTACTAGCTTTTGGACGCTCTTGATCAAAGGTATTGGTCACATAGACATGATCAATCATGCCGGTGTAGTTAGCAATGTGGCTTTCTCCTACCACTTCTTTTCCATCTTGAAAGACGGCATGAAGGGTCAAGGGACTATCACTGGAAGGATAGATCTTGCCGGTCGTATGAAAGAACTTGGTTAACAACTGCATGGCATTATAGGTCGAGCCTTGCATCTCTGAAATCCCTGCAATGATCAAGTTTCCCAAAGGGTGTCCGGCCAAAGGTCCATCATCGTCTGCAAAGCGGTATTGAAAGACCTTCTCATAAAAACGAGGCATATCTGACATGGCAACCAGCACATTTCGAAGATCTCCAGGTGGTGTCAATTTTTGGATGTTCTTCCGCAATTCACCTGAACTCCCGCCATCATCTGCAACGGTTACGATGGCAGTAATATCGACCGGTTTCTTTCTCAGACTATCGAGGATAACAGAAATCCCTGTTCCTCCTCCAATAACGGTTACTTTAGGTTTTCTCATGAGCGATTCACCGTTTCTTTCCGTCTGTCCTTGTCTCTATGACTGCAATTGACCTGCCAATTTTTTTCTAAATCATGCGCTAAGCGCTCTGCAAAGGCTACTGAACGGTGTTGCCCACCGGTACATCCCATAGCAATGGTGAGAACGGATTTACCCTCCCGTTTATAAGACGGTAAAATAGGAACGATCAAGTCATGGAGGTGACGATAAAAGTCCTCTGATTCAGGGTGATCCATGACGTAATCATAGACAGCTGGATCTTGACCGGTTAAATTCCGAAGTTCCAATTTGTAGTAGGGATTTGGAAGGAAACGCACGTCAAAGACAAGGTCAGCATCGATCGGAAGGCCATATTTAAACCCAAATGACATGACCTCAACCCGAAAATCTGGCTGATTATCTTGACTGGCAAATTGTTCTGCGATCGTTTTTCTCAAATTACGAGGTGTCAACTCAGTCGTATCCACTACATTTTGACTGATATTTTTTAAAGGGGACAAGAGTTCGCGCTCTAGGGTAATCCCATCTAAGACACGGCCATCTGCCGCTAATGGATGGCTACGACGGGTTTCCTTGTATCGTGCTACCAACTCACTGTCAGTGGCATCCAAGAACAAGACTTTGAAATCCAGGTCTTCTTGATTGTCCAATTCATCCAAAATGGTGCGAATTTCATTGAAAAAAGAACGGCTCCGCATGTCCACAACAACGGCTAATTTATTGTTATCTGGGCTGTGGCGCATGAGCTCAATAAATTTCAGCAAGAGCGCCGGTGGCATATTATCGATGGTAAAGTAACCCAAATCCTCAAACGATTGGATGGCAACGGTCTTACCCGCACCGCTCATCCCTGTTACCATGACCAGTTGAATCTTACTTTCTGTCATTTTCTCCTCCCATAAATAAAACAGAGTGGCCTACAGTTTCCTGCTCTCCACTCTGTCTTTTTGTCTTTGAATGGTTATTTGGCTTTGATTTCCGCAATAACTTCAATTTCAACCTTCACATCACGTGGCAGGCGTGCTACTTCAACAGCAGATCGAGCTGGAAACTCTGTGGTAAAAACTGTTTTATAGACCTCATTAAAAGGTACAAAGTCATTCATATCACTTAAGAAACAAGTGGTTTTCACCACGTGGTCAAAGTCTGTCCCTGCCTCTTCCAAAATAGCCCCAATGTTCTTTAAGACTTGCTCTGTTTGTTCTTGGATGGTTTCTCCAATGATTTCACCTGTTTCAGGTGACAAGGGAACTTGTCCACTTGCAAAGAGAAGATTCCCTACGATTTTCCCTTGAACATAAGGTCCAATTGCTGCAGGTGCTTTATCTGTATGAATTGTTTTTGCCATAGTATTCTCCAAGTCTATTTACTTCTGCTGATTTTCTTTTGCTAATTTTTCCCTTTGTAAGCGCAATTTGCGCTTAGGATTTAGCGTATTAAAGAGTTCTTCTAGTTTTTCAGCATTCCAAACATCGGCTGCTGAAACAAAATTTCCATTTTCATCTCGAAAAGATATTGGTTTATCTCCCACTGAAAAAGCCTCACTTCTTATTTGGAATCCTTGATCCGCTGGGGATCTATCCTAATCTACAAACTCAAATTCAAATTTACCGATCCGGACGATATCGCCATCTTTTGCCCCACGCGCACGGAGAGCTTCATCAACACCCATGCCACGCAATTGACGAGCAAATTTCATGACCGCTTCATCACGATCGAAATTCGTCATATTAAAGAGTTTTTCAAGTTTTTCACCAGACAAGACCCAAGCGGCATCGTCATCCCGACTGATGTCAAAGGCTGGCTGGTCTTCATCAAAGCCATAGTAGACTTCTTCTTGAGCCATTTCGTCTTCTGAATACAAGAGGAATTCTGGTGTTTTGTCTAACAATTCTGCCGTTGCTTCTAACAAATTGTCCAAACCTTGATGCGCCAAACTAGAGATCGGGAAAATCTGTGGCAGTTCATCAAACTCATCGTAATTGGCTGCCAATTTCTTCTTGAACTCTTTCAAGTTTTCTTGACTCTCCGGCATATCCATCTTATTTGCCACGATAATCTGAGGACGTTCCATCAAACGAAGATTATAGGTTTCAAGCTCTTTATTAATTTGAACATAGTCTTCATAAGGGTCGCGTCCTTCACTCGCCGACATATCAATAACATGCAAGATAACACGGGTGCGCTCGATGTGGCGAAGGAACTGGGTTCCGAGTCCGACACCTTGGCTAGCTCCTTCAATCAATCCAGGAAGGTCTGCGACAGCAAAGGATTCACCTGACGGTGTCCGAACCATGCCCAAGTTTGGCACGATGGTTGTAAAATGATAAGCCCCAATCTTTGGTTTGGCAGAAGTAATGACACTGAGAAGAGTTGATTTCCCTACTGATGGGAAGCCAACCAAACCAACGTCTGCCAAGACCTTGAGTTCTAATTCGAGTTCGCGTTCCTGGCCAGGTTCCCCATTCTCAGAAATCTCTGGGGCTGGATTTTTAGGAGTGGCAAAACGAATGTTTCCACGTCCGCCACGGCCACCGTGGGCGACAATGTACTCTTGTCCATTTTCAACTAGGTCCGTAATGACCTTGCCAGTCTCGGCATCTCGGACGGTCGTTCCTTGAGGAACCCGAACATAGAGATCTTCTGCTCCCCGTCCGTGCATCCCTTTGGTCATTCCTTTTTCCCCATTTTGGGCTTTGAAATGCCGGTTATAACGGAAGTCCATCAAGGTGCGCAAGCCTTCGTCTACTACGAAGATGACATTGCCACCACGACCTCCATCACCACCCCAAGGTCCGCCATTAGGGACATATTTTTCACGGCGAAAAGCCACCATGCCATCGCCGCCATTTCCAGCCTTGACCTTAATCTTGGCTGTATCTAAAAACATACTCATAAATAGATGATTTCCTTTATTTCTGTGTGCGTCTTAGTAAGAAAGAGCACCAATTGCGGTTGCAAAGATTGCACCAACCGTTACAATCAACATAATCACAATGACCACCATCGTGATCATTTCAAATGGTGTTTTTTTACGTTTTCCGTTATCTCCAAAAGCCACTTCTAATACCTCGATTACTATAAATTCATTAGCCCTATTTTACCACGAAATAGGGGATTTTTCAAATCGAGCCTACACAAAAAGACCAGACAGAAGTCTGATCTTTTATGAATAGATTTAGGAATCTTTTCTTACACGTAAAATACCAACCGATAGAATTGCTAGGAAGACACCCATGACAAGAACTACCGGTGTCATCTTTTCACCTGTACTTGGAAGAACTTTTTTCTTACCAGGTTTTGGGGCTTCTTCTTTAACAGAAGATGAAGATGATTTCGATGAAGAACTTGATGTGGATGTTGAGTTCGATGTAGAACTGGAACTCGTTGAAGATGATGAACTTGATGAAGAACCAGAACTCGTTGAAGATGATGAACTTGATGAAGAACTAGAACTCGTTGAAGATGATGAGCTTGATGAAGAACTAGAACTTGATGAGGAGGTTGAGCTAGGTGTCGGTGGCGTTTGTTCTTTCTCACCCAATCCTTCGCCAGATCCTGTTTCCAATCGCACTTCACGGGTTAAACTACGCGGTGCTGGGAAATTGGTTGCCTTCCATGTTAATGTATTATGGACAATATCGCCTACTTTCGTTCCAGGTGCCACTTTCGTAGAATATTCAATATACATTGGCCAATTGTAGTTATCACCAAATTCAATTGTAAAACCAGTGGTCTTTCCATCTGCATTCTTATTGAAAACAGCTTTTTTAGTAAAGTTATCCAGAACTGGGAGACTTAATATCTGAGCTTCGTTCTTAATCCCACCTTGTACAGGAGCATAACGAACAGCGCGTAAGCTACCTTCAACCAATGTTAAACCATCTCCGAATTGGTCTTTAATGACCATTCCACGAAGCATATCTTGGCGAGCATTTAAGAGAATCCGCCATTTGATAATGGTTGGATCAGACTTATCTTGGTAACCGTATTTCATCTCATAGTCTCCAGCTTCTCCAGCTGTTTTTTCATAATTCAATGAAAAATCTGTATTTCCTAGTTTAAACTGGATTGGAGATGTTTTTGTAACTACTTCTGAATCGACTTTTACATCAAAATGAAGAGCAACTCGTTTGTTGAGTGGATGAGATGCGAAATAATCATTAAAGGTAACGGTCACTGTTTTCTTAGCTGTATCAACGACAGCTTTCCCCACCGTCTGACCATTTGATTGACCTTCCTCAAGAACATTGAATTCCAGTGCTGTGTAGAGGGCTAATTCTTTTGGCAAACTAAGAGTTAAGGTATCACCAGTTTGAATAGTTTGCGAATCTGGAAAGGCTAAATAAATACTTGCTGACAATTTTTCATTTGTCAACACCTTGCTCCCATTTGTTAGCGTGTTACCGTCTTTCGTTAGACGTGCTGTCTGTGTATATGATGAGACTTCTGCAGCATGTATTGTTTTAGTCAAACCAGCTGTGAATAGAATCGTTAGCACTAAGGCAAGTGCCCATACAATTTGACGAACCTGTTTCATATATACCTCCTCTGCTCGCCTATTTGCGAGCCATGTTTTTTACAAGGTTAAAGTCCGATTTCTGCTTGAACAACTGCAGCAATGGTATCTACATAGTAGTCCACTTCTTCATGGGTTGGAGCTTCTGCCATCACACGAAGGAGGGGTTCAGTTCCACTTGGACGCACGAGGATGCGGCCATTTCCTGCCATTTCCGCTTCCATTTTTTCAATGATTTCACGAATAGCAGGGACTTCCATCGCCTTGTCTTTCATGCTATTTTCAACCCGGATATTGACGAGTTTTTGTGGATAAATGGTTACTTCAGCAGCCAATTCAGATAATTTCTTGCCGGTTTCTTGCATGATTTTAGTCAATTGAACTCCTGTTAATTGACCATCACCAGTTGTATTGTAATCCATGATGACGACATGACCAGATTGTTCACCACCAAGATTGTATCCTGATTTGCGCATTTCTTCGACCACATAACGGTCTCCAACAGCTGTGATTTCTTTTTGAATTCCCTTCGCATCTAATGCCTTGTGGAAGCCGAGATTGGACATGACGGTTGTGACGATCGTATTTTTTTCGAGCAAGCCCTTGCTTGAAAGATAAGAACCGATGATGTACATGATCTTATCTCCGTCTACAATCTCTCCATTTTCATCCACAGCAATCAAGCGATCGCTGTCTCCGTCAAAGGCAAGACCAATCGCTGCGCCTACTTCTTTGACTTTCTCTTGCAAATGCTCTGGGTGAGTAGAACCAACCCCATCATTGATGTTCAAACCATCTGGGTTTTCACCGATGACGGTCAATTGAGCTCCCAGATCTGCAAAGATTTGACGGGCACTAGTAGAGGCTGCACCATTTGCTGTATCTAAGACTACGTGCATGCCCTCGAGTTGGACACCTGTCGATACAAGGAATTCTTGATACTTACGCAAGCCTTCTGGATATTCCATGACCGTTCCTAAACCTTGGGCACTTGGACGTGGAAGGGTATCTTCAGCCGCATCAAGCAAGGCTTCAATTTCAAGTTCGCGATCATCATCCAATTTGAAGCCATCACCACCAAAGAATTTGATGCCATTGTCTAAGGCTGGATTGTGGCTAGCAGAAATCATAACTCCGGCGCTGGCTTTTTCCGTACGAACTAGATAAGCAACACCTGGCGTTGCAATCACACCCAACTTGTAGACGCGAATTCCAACAGATAAGAGGCCAGCAATTAAGGCATGCTCTAACATTTCACCAGAAATACGCGTATCACGTCCAACAAATACCAAAGGTGTTTCTTCTTCATGTTGGCTCAACACATAGCCACCGAAACGGCCTAGTTTAAAAGCCAATTCTGGTGTTAATTCTACATTTGCTTCTCCACGGACACCGTCCGTTCCAAAATATTTACCCATTCTTCATTACCTTTTTTACTTTCTAATTACTTGAACTGGAAGAGGTCGACGACGAACTGCTAGAGCTTGACGTAGACGAGCTAGTCTTTGTGGTTACTTTAATCCGTGTTTCACTCGGATTTACCAGACCTGGTAGACCATCTCCTTGAGCATCTACCGGATTTAATGAAAGAGTTCCACTATAATTTCCACTGATGATCTCACTGGATGGGAAGACAGCTTCGACATGATCAATGCGACTCAAGGTTTCTTGATCGCTGGTCACTTCTACCTTGGTGGTTTCAAGAGTAATATCCGATACCGTTATTCCATTCACAATTTGATTGTTCGGGATCGTGGCCCTGACAGCAAACGATTTTTTGGCTTTCTTCCCGATTTTTACAGAAACTTTTTGAGGCTCTACGGTTGCGGTCAAACCAGCCGGAAGATCTTCCACAATCAACGGCACTTCGACGGTACCTTCCTTGGCCTTACGAAGATCCGCTACCACGCGAAACTTCCGAGTTCCCGGTTGCATTTCGCTTGCTAGAGCGACCCGGTTTGAACCCTTTAGAAAGACCGTTACCTCAGATGTCAAACCACTGACAAAATATTTCTTGTCATTGTACTTGGCATCAATTGGAATATTGGTCAAGGTATTGGTGTAGGTCTCTGAACTCACTTGCCTAGCGCTACTATTATTTTGAAAATTAAAGGAAGATGCATTGATAAACAAGATAAAGGACAATAAGACGGAGGCGAAAACATAAAGAAATTCTTTTTTCGATCTCATTTTGTTACCCTCCCAAATAGACGCTCTTTCCAACTAATCGTTTTATTCTCTTCAGGAACCAAGAAGGATCTCAATTCTGCCTCAAACTCTTCTAAAGTTAAATCGTGTCGGAAGGTTCCATTGTATGTCACAGAGATCCCGCCCGTTTCTTCTGATACCACGAAGGTAAAGGCATCCGAAACTTCAGATAAACCAATGGCTGCGCGGTGACGCGTTCCAAACTCTTTTGAAATTCCGGTGTTTTCCGTCAAGGGCAGGTAGGCACAAGAAACGGCGATTTTATCATTGCGGACAATGACCGCTCCATCGTGCAGAGGAGTATTAGGAATGAAGATATTAATCAGCAATTCTCCTGAAATCTCTGCATCTAGAGGAATCCCTGTGGAAATATATTCCTGAAGGGTTCTGGCTCCTTGAATAGCTACCAAGGCACCAATCTTACGTGGGCTCATATAAGCTACTGCCTTGACATAGGCCTGTACCATCTTCTCTTCCTGACTGACTTCACTCGTCGTAAAGAATTCTGTCGCCCGACCCAGACGCTCTAAACCAATCCGAATCTCAGGGGAGAAAATCACAACCAGGGCGATAACCCCATAGGTAATCACTTGATTGATCAGCCATGAAATAGTCGTGAGACCTAAGAAATTGGCTAAAAACTGCATCAAGAAAAAGATAATAACTCCACGAACCAAAATCATGATCTTGGTCCCAACGATGGCCTTGATCAAAAAATACAACAACCAAGCCACCAGGGCAATATCGATGATATTGATAATAATACTCCACCAATTCGGGAACAAACTGGTCCAAAATTGTGGATTTGTAAACTGTTGAATATTCATATTCTCATACCTATCACTTCTCTAAAAGACATCATCCTATTATAACACGTTTCAACAGATTTTTCTGTAACCTTCTGACGCTTTTTATGATAAAATATGATTTATGAAGATAAATACAACCTTGGGCCTTCTGGCAGGAAAGCTTTCCGGCTCTATTCTAGAAAAAATGGGGCGGGGATCAACCCTACCAGGTAAAGTAGCCCTCAAATTTGATAAAGATATTCTCAGTCAACTGGCAAAAAACTATGAGATTGTTGTGATTACAGGGACAAATGGGAAAACCCTGACCACTGCGCTGACCGTAGGTATTCTCCAAGAAGCTTTCGGACCGATTTTAACCAATCCAAGCGGGGCCAATATGATCTCTGGGATTACAACGACCTTCTTACGGGCTAAGCGTTCGAAATCAAATCGACCGATCGCGGTACTTGAAATTGACGAGGCCAGCCTCTCTCGGATTTGTGATTATATCCAGCCCAGCCTTTTTGTGGTCACCAATATTTTCCGGGATCAGATGGACCGCTATGGAGAGATCTATACGACCTACCAAATAATTTTGGATGCCATTCACAAGGTCCCAACTGCGACGGTTCTGTTAAATGGAGATAGTCCGCTATTTAATAGTCAGACCTTATCCAATCCGATCCAATATTATGGATTTGATACAGAAAAATCAGAGCCACAACTAGCCCATTACAATACGGAAGGAATCCTGTGCCCGCATTGCCACAACATCCTCAAGTACAAGCTCAATACCTATGCTAACCTGGGAGATTATATCTGTGAACACTGTGGTTTCCACCGGCCCCCTCTGATCTATGCCGTATCGGACCTCATCTCTTTAACCCATCGATCTTCCAACTTCCGGATCCAAGGGCAAGATTACCACATCAATATCGGTGGTCTCTACAACATCTACAATGCCTTAGCAGCTGTCTCTGTTGCTGGATTCTTTGGAGTACAACCTGAAGTCATCAAGCAAGGATTTGATCGCAGTCGCGCTGTCTTTGGTCGCCAGGAAACCTTTAAGATTGGGGATAAGGAATGTACCTTGGTCCTGATTAAAAATCCGGTTGGAGCTACTCAGGCTATTGAAATGATCAAACTAGCGCCATATCCCTTCAGCTTGTCCGTTCTTCTCAACGCCAACTATGCAGATGGAATCGATACGAGCTGGATTTGGGATGCCGACTTTGAGCAAATCACCCAGATGGACATTCCAGAGATCAATGCTGGCGGGGTGCGCCACTCTGAGATTGCTCGACGACTTCGGGTCACTGGCTATCCTGCTGAAATGATCACAGAAATGGCTGATTTAAAAGAGGTCTTCCAACGCATCAAGCAACAGGAAACCCCTCACGCTTACATTTTAGCTACCTATACAGCCATGCTAGAATTCCGTGAACTCTTGGCCCAAGAACACCTGATTGAAAAGGAGATGCACTAATGACTTATACTTCCCTGGAATCTTCTGATCAGGCACAGTATCCCTACAGCCTGCGCATTGCCCATCTCTATGGAAACTTAATGAATACTTATGGGGACAATGGGAATATCCTCATGCTCAAGTACGTTGCGGAAAAGCTTGGAGCCCATGTCACTGTTGATATCGTCTCTCTCAAAGACCGGTTTGATCCTGATGCCTACGATATTGCCTTTTTCGGCGGCGGGCAAGACTACGAGCAGACCATTGTATCTGAAGACCTACCAGATAAAAAAGAAGACCTCGAACGCTTCATTCAGGACGATGGCGTGGTCCTTGCTATCTGTGGTGGCTTTCAGCTTCTAGGCCAATACTACATTGAAGCTTCTGGCAAACGTATTGAGGGACTTGGTATTATGGGCCACTATACGCTCAACCAAGTCAACAACCGCTATATCGGTGATATCAAAATCCATAACGAAGAATTTAACGAAACCTATTATGGTTTTGAGAACCACCAAGGTCGGACCTTCTTGGCAGAGGATGAAAAACCGCTCGGCAAGGTCGTCTACGGAAATGGGAACAACAAAGAAGATGGGTGCGAAGGGGTTCATTATAAGAACGTCTTTGGCAGCTACTTCCACGGTCCTATCTTGTCCCGAAATGCCAATTTGGCCTATCGCCTAGTGAGCACTGCCCTAAAAAATAAATATGGCAAAGACCTTTCCCTACCGGCTTATGAGGAAATTCTAAGCCTAGAGCAGTCGGAAGAATACGCTGATGTGAAAAGCAAGGCTCCGACTGAACAATAAGGAGATAATGATGAACAAAAATAATCTACACTACATTGCTTTATTACTTTTAATTTTATTGATTGCTGGTATTTCCCTTGCAAACATGCAATCAGTCACTGTGAATTTCCTCTTGGTCCAATTTAAATTGCCCTTGATCATTCTGATCTTGCTCTGTGTCCTTTTGGGTGCATTTGTCATGACCTTGGTTAATTTTTCAAAGGGCTTCTCCCTAAAAAAAGAACTCAAGAGCACTCAAAAGCAACTGGAAGAAGAAAAGAAAGAAATCAAGACAGAAGAAAAAGAAAACAACTAAAAAAGCACCGATTGGTGCTTTTTTTATGCTGATGTACCTTCTTTTGCTTGTAATTTCTTGGCGACTATTTGTGCTAGGAGTGAAAAGAGAATGACGCCAACTCCAATCAGGAGAAAAGATTCTACACGGACACTTGGTAACCAGGTCATCAATCCTTTAGCTACGGGCATAAAGAGAATAGCTAGGGTAAAAATGGTGCTTAAGACCCGGCCCAGATAGTCTCCTTCTACCTTGGTTTGAACCTGGGTAAAAAAGTGGATGTTAAAAATTGTCATAAAGAGTTCGCAGACCAAATTTCCAGAAAAGGAAAGAAGAGGCGGAAGGGGCAAGCCCATCATGAAGACTCCTACTCCTGTTAAAATCAATAAGAAGAGAAGCATCTTCATGCTTGATTTAAATTTATTGGCGATCAAGGCTCCGATGATGGAGCCAATAGCTCCTAGCGTTAAAATAGTCGCATAAGCTCCTTTAACCCCGTAAAGGCGATTGGAAAAGGGGAGTAAAAACTCAAAAGCTGCAAAAAAGAAATTGACGCTGGAAGCCACCAACAAGAGAAAGAAAATCTCTTTCTGATGCCAGATATAGTCTAGTCCATCTTTCATATCCGAAAAAATATCTTTTCCCGTAAACCGTTTCTTTTCCTGAACCTTGGCTTCTTCTTTCGGAAGGAATGCCACCAGAATAAAGGCGATGAAAAAAGTTAGCGCATCCAGTAAAAGGGTCGCATGGAGACTGGCAAATTGTAAAACAAGGAAAGAGAACACAGGAGAGCTGACACCAACAACCTGTAAGACCAACTCCAAGTGGGCATTATAGGTCACAATCTCATCCTTCTCTACAACTTCTGTGATAATGGCTTTATTGGCAGTTCTAGAAAAAGCGAAGGCAATAGCCTGGACAATATTGGCAACAATCAGGGCTACAATCATCCAACGATCATTCCTGATAAACGAAATCGCTAAACAAAGGAGACCACAAACCAAGTCGGTCGTCATCAAAATCTTGCGACGGGAAAAACGGTCTGAGATCACGCCACCAAATGGATTGATTAGAATGGAGGTGACGAGTTCAGAAATCTGATAGATCCCCAACACTGTCTTTCCTACCGTCCCCATCGAGGCCAGCCAAACACTGTTCCCATAGTCATAGAGCATATTTCCCATTCTATTGATCGCCCCACGAGCAATCAACTGGATAGCATGTCGATTCATAAAAAACCTCCTTCATTTTCTGAAACTATTGTATCAGTTCATGAAAGAGGTTTTCATTTTGTCCCCTATTTGGGAAAAACAATGATTTACAATTTTATCAAAGGATCCCTACTGTTCTTTCGATTGAAGTTGCTTAGCTACTAGCTGAGCCAAGAGTGAAAAGAGAATAACTCCAGCTCCAATCAAGAGAAATGATTCCATGCGGACACTTGGCAACCAAGTCATCAACCCTTTGGCGATGGGCATAAAGAGAACAGCCAAAGTATAAATTGTGCTCAAGACTCTCCCCAGATAATCATCTTCCACCTTGGTTTGTACTTGGGTAAAAACGTGGATGTCGAAAATGGTCACAAAAAATTCACAGACCAGATTTCCTGAAAATGAAAGATAAGGCGGAAGGGGCAAGCCCATTATGAACACTCCGACCCCTGCCATGATCAGTAAAAACAGGAGAATTTTCATACTTGATTTCATTTTATTGGCAACAAGCGCTCCTAGAATAGATCCAATAGCTCCCAGCGTTAAAATAGTCGCATAAGCTCCTTTAACCCCGTATAGACGATTCGAGAAGGGAAGTAAAAACTCAAAAGCTGCAAAAAAGAAATTGACGCTAGAAGCCACCAACAAGAGAAAGAAAATCTCTTTCTGATGCCAGATATAGTCTAACCCATCCTTGATATCAGAAAAAATATCTTTCCCGGTAAACTGTTTCCTCTCTTGAACCTTAGCTTCTTCTTTCGGAAGGAAAGCCACTAGGACAAAAGCAATGAAAAAGGTCAGTGCATCTAATAAGAGGGTCATATGAAGACTGGCAAATTGTAGAACTAGGAAAGAAAAAACAGGTGAACAGACACTAACAACCTGTAAGACTAACTCCAAGTGAGCGTTATAGGTCACAATCTCGTCTTTCTCTACTACCTCGGTAATAAAGGCTTTATTGGCAGGTCGAGAAAAACCAAAGGCAATGGCCTGAACAATATTGGCAAAAATAAGAGCCGCAATCATCAAGCTATCATTTGTGATAAAAGAAATCGCCAAACAAAGGAGTCCACAAACCAAGTCGGTCGTCATCAAAATCTTGCGACGAGAAAAACGGTCTGAAATCACTCCTCCAAAAGGATTCACGAGAATCCCTGTCACTAACTCAGAAATCTGATAGATCCCTAATACCGTCTTTCCTATAGTCCCCATCGAGGCTAGCCAGACACTATTCCCATAGTCATAGAGCATATTTCCAATTTTGTTAATAGCTCCACGACTAATTAATTGGACCGCATGTCGGTTCATAAAATCTCCTTTATCTCTGTCCTATTTAGGAACATTCATCTATTACAAATTTATGAAAGTGTTCTTGATAATAGGCCACCTGCTCTGGCAGTCCCAGCACATCAAAAATATGCATGGCTTCCTGCATTTGCTGACTCCCTTCTTTCTCTAGCCCCTTCTGATAGAGGGCAAATCCCTTGAGATAGTGAAAGACATTGCGTTCGTAGAGCTTGATGCTCTTCCCGATAATCTTTTCTACATAGGCTTCAAAATAGCTGGCATTTTCAAAAGAACAGTGTTCTAAACAATGCTGGTAGCAATTCAGAGCTAGAATCAAGACCAGTTTTCGATGGCGACCAATTTCTTTGTAGAATTCCTCGCGCTCCATCACTTCTCTCCCAAGGCGAGTGACATAGTCCACCTCATAAAAGCTGTAGAGATTGCCAAAGAGGATCAATTCATACATGGTCCACTCTTCCGTTTGAAAGAGGTAATCCGCCACCTTATCCAGATCACGCTGCTTCATGGTGTAGCTGGCATCTCTCTGGCAAATCAGGCCTTGTAGCAGGATCCAGTTCAATTCAAAATAGAGGGGATTGGTGGAATGTTTGGCTTTTTCAAGTTGTTCTCTTTGAAGCTTTTGAAAACCCGCAATATCATTTGAATAGTAAAGTGGAATAATCTGTGCCATCAAAGCAACATGCTCATGGTGTTGAAAATTTCTGGCCTTATCCATAAAATTCTCAATCGTCACATGGATATTGTCCAAAATGTCAAAGAAGCGAGAAGCAGCCAGATCCGACTCCCCCAATTCAAAACGGGATAACTGGGAGGTCGAGCAAGCTTCTCCTGCAGCTTCTTTTAACGAATAATTCTTACTGATTCGAAATTCACGAAAAACTTTGCCAAGATCGTCCATTTATTCCACCTGCTCTGACAGTTCTGCCCACTCTTCCATGACCGCTTCCTGCTGGACATTTAGTTGATCCAGCTCGCTTTGGAGTTGAACCAAGTCAACTGCATCATTGGTGCTATGCATGGTTTCGGTAATGTCTTGGATTTTCTGGTCCAGCTCTTCCATCTCTGCTTCCAATTGCTCAATGCGACGGGTGATTTTCCGGAGTTCCTTCTGGTTTTGCTTCTGCAAGCGGTAGTCATTGCTGGTGACTTCCTCCGTAGAAGAAACAGGCAAAGCTTCTGCTTGTGCTGCAGCTAGGGCTTCTAACTCAGCTTTTTTCTCCAGATAATAGTCGTAGTCTCCCAGATAGAGGGTCGAGCCCTCTTCTGAGAGTTCCAAAACTTGTGTAGCCACCCGATTGATAAAGTAACGGTCGTGGCTGACAAAGAGCAAGGTACCGTCAAAATCAATCAAGGCATTTTCCAGCACTTCCTTACTATCGATATCCAAGTGGTTGGTCGGCTCGTCGAGAATCAAGAAATTGTTATTCTCCATGGACAGCTTGGCTAGAAGCAAGCGGGCCCGCTCTCCACCCGACAACATGCCGACGGTTTTCTTGACATCATCCCCAGAGAAAAGAAAGGCTCCCAGTCGATTGCGAATTTCTACTTCTGGCGTCAGTTTAAAGTCATTCCAGAGCTCATCCAAGACACTGTTGTGAGGCGTTAGTTTACTTTGGGTCTGGTCATAGTAGCCCACCTCGACATTGGCCCCAAAACGAGACTCTCCCTTGATAAAAGGAATCTGCCCGACGATGGACTTGATAAGAGTAGATTTCCCGATCCCATTTGGTCCCACAATAGCGACCGCATTCATCTTGCGGATATCCAGATTAATAGGCTCTGAGAGGATTTGATCGTCATAGCCGACGGCTGCCTCTTCTACTGTCAGGACGACATTTCCCGAAGTCTTATCAGCATGGAAGGTCATATGGGCAGACTTAGTCCCAGCTTCCGGCTTGTCTAGGCGATCCATTTTTTCCAACTGCTTGCGCCGAGACTGGGCCCGTTTGGTGGTCGACGCCCGCACCAAATTGCGATTAACAAAGTCTTCCAGCGCAGCAATTTCTTTTTGTTGCTTCTCGTAGTTCTTGGCTTCGGTCAACAGTTTTTGCTCCTTTTGTTCCACAAAACTCGAGTAATTGCCGACATAGCGGTCCAAGGAATGCTTGGTCAAATCCAAGGTAATGGTTGCGACCTTATCTAGGAAATACCGGTCGTGGCTGACAATGAGAAGGGCTCCGCTATAATTGACCAGATAGTTTTCCAACCAGGCGATGGTCTCAATATCCAAGTGGTTAGTCGGCTCGTCCAGTACCAAGAGATTTGGTTTTTCTAGAAGCATCTTGGCCAGAGCGAGACGGGTATTTTGCCCTCCAGACAGCTCTTCAATCTTCATCTGCCACATGGACTCATCGAACTTAAAGCCGTTGAGAATGGCGCGGATATCTGCCTCATAGGTAAAACCACCTGCCTGACGGAATTCTTCCGAGAGACGGTCATAGTCCTGCATGAGTTTTTCTAAGTCAACCCCAGTTTTTTCCCCCATCGCAAGCTCCATCTGCCGCAAGGTTTTCTCGGTCTTTCTGAGATCGTCAAAGACATGGAGCATCTCATCGTAGATAGTATTGGACGACTCAAATCGACTATCCTGGGCTAAATAAGAGAGAGAAAGGTCCCGCTTTTTATTGATTTCCCCAGAAGTCGGCTCTTCTTCTCCCACCAAGATTTTTAAGAGCGTAGACTTGCCGGCTCCGTTCTTTCCGACCAGGGCAATCCGGTCCCGTTCATCCACCTGCAGGCTGATATTATCAAAAAGAACCTCCCCTGCAAAAGAGCGTTCAATTTTGTTGGCTTGTAAAATAATCATGTCCCTATTTTACTATCTTTTTTCAGATTAAACAAGGAAAGACGAGCCATCAAAAAAATCCTGAGCCCTTGGGGCCCAGAACTTTTCAATGATAAATTGTATTTTATTCTTCCTTGTACAATTGTCGGACTGCTTCCACATCTGTATCCTGAATACTGTAGAAGGAGCCAGCTGGTTGCATGACCGATTCTCCATCAGTGTGGTCCAGCCCAATGGCATGGCCTAGCTCATGCTCAGCTGTATTGACAATCCGATCATAACTATAGTTATAGACATAATTTAAAAGATAATGGCGATTGAGACGCACTGTGATGTGGGTGAACCGGTTGGTTAAAAGGTTAGTCTGAGAGGCAGTCTCTCCTGCAGCAGAAACCGATGCGTTATCCATTTCCGTCAAGACCACATTAGCCTCTTTTTCATTTGTAACCAACTTGAAGGTAAAGGCGCCTGTTTGGTTCCAAGCCTCAATAGCATCCCGATAAGCTTTTACAAAAGTTTGACTGATATTAGGATCCAGGTAGACCGTGGCCTCCGCTTTTTCCCAGCGAGCACCGCTATGCTCATGATTGTCCGTCTGCGTAGTCTGTGAGCTAGGTGCCATCCCGAAGCGCGATGCAAACCCCTGATCTCCAAATAAATTGCCGACTTGATAGACAACCTTTTGGGCAGCTCGTCCAAACCCATCCATACCAGAACTAGGAGAATTTGTGAAATAGATGATCCCCACTAGAACGAGAAAACTGATGGCAATGGTCCAGAAAAATCCCCAAAAAAGACTCCAAGCCATACGAAGGATTCCTCTGAAAAATCGAAAAATGGTTCTCATACATTCTCCTTTCTCTTAAAGAAGGTATGCAATTGTAACATCCCATTCTTAAAAATAACTTAAATAACTACGCTTTCCAGCTTATTGATGAACGGTTACTTTTCCTGTCTGGTAATCCAGGCTAATCCCACTTTGAACATTGGGAACAAAAACATTGAACTCAAGGCTCCCATCACTCGATTTGGCTTCAATATGAGACCCCAATGGAATCAAATCTTCTGGCTGGTTGTAGATCAAGGTGACCCGATAGCGGATCCGCTTGTTCTTATCCAGTGCTTTTCGAACCAGGGTCTCATAGTAATTTTGACCAGTGGAATGAGGATCATTGGCTTGATTGGACCAAGCCGTTTGCACAGCGATATTTTTGGGATTGCTAGTCGAAGCATCGAAACCTTTGAGATTGCCGATCAAGGCGTAGCCCAATAGGTGGCCCCGATCCACAGCATGGTCATACTCGCCTGACAGATTATGGACCTGATGCCAACCTGCTGGTTTCCAATCGGTTAGGCCACTACCTGTTGCATCCCGATCTCTGTACTGGCGAGTCGCCTTGGTCATAATAGCGTTCGCAACCGTCGGTACGGTCTTTCCATTCACTTCTTTTGTCTTGTTATCCGCATAGGGTTGACTAGCCACACTGGCATCCAGATCTGTGCGATTCCCCTTAACGACAAAGGATCCAGCGCCATTCCATTCCAAGTCATTTCCCAATTGTGAACGGGCAGATTTCGTTAGTACAGAGCTAGCTAACTCTTTACTGGGTGTTTCCTCTTGGCTACTGGTCACCACGGAAACAACCTGATCTGTCGCTTCTTTTATCGTCGGTTGATTAAAATAATAGCCCCCGATTGCTAGGGCTGTTGCCACTACAAAACCTGCTAAGGTTTGTTTGGTTCGTTTGGTTATTGTTTGTTTTGTCATGCCTCTCTCCAAAAAAGAGCAGCGCTAGATGGGTCATTGACTCGATTCGCTGCTCTCCTTTTTACTCAATTTTAGTTAAAAGCTTATTTGCCTGTTAGCTTTCCAATGATCTCTGACCAAGTGTCCGGAGAGAGAATGGACCATGGATTTTTTCCATCTCCAATCACTCCATAGCCAATGACCAAACCAACTGCAAAAATGATGATTCCAATCACAGCCAACAGGAGGACAATTCCTAGCTGTTTTCCAACATAGCGAAGATTAGTTTTCATCGTCTTCTTCCTCTACACGTTTCACGTCTGCACCTAATGCCACCAATTTCTCATGGAATTGATAATAACCACGATCTAAGTGACTTAATTTGCTGACTTTCGTCTCTCCTTCTGCTACCAAGCCCATCAAGACCAAGGTTGCACTTGCTCGTAAATCGGTCGACATGACCTCTGCACCTTGGAAGCTTTCCCCTCCAACGATACGAGCTGTATCCCGCATAATGTCTGAGTGAACGCCCATCCGACGCATTTCTTCCAAATGCTGGAAGCGATTCTCAAAAACCGTTTCAATCATGGTAGACTCACCTTTAGCCATGGCCATCAAGGCTGTGAATTGAGCCTGCATATCGGTTGGGAATCCTGGATAGGGAAGGGTTTTAACCGTCACTGGACGGAGCTTACTGATATCCGATTGAATCCGAATTCCATTTTCTTCTTCGGTTACCGTTACACCCATCTCCTGCATCTTAGATAGAAGCGGACGGTTGTGTTCCCAAATGGCATCTTCGATCAAGACATCTCCACCAGTCATGGCTGCCCCAATCATAAAGGTTCCAGCTTCGATGCGGTCTTGCACAACATTGTGGTTTGCACCATGCAAGCTCTCCACACCAACAATGGTCAAGGTCTCAGTTCCTGCCCCCTTGACATTAGCTCCCATTTTATTCAGCAAGAGAGCTAGGTCAACAATTTCAGGTTCTCGAGCTGCATTTTCAATCACAGTGACTCCATCTGCCAAGGTTGCGGCCATCATAATATTTTGTGTCGCACCTACTGATGGGAAGTCCATATAGATGTGTGCACCCTTGAGACGATCTGCTTTTGCTTCAATATAGCCGGCCGTTTGGGTAATTTCAGCCCCCATAGCTTCCAGACCTTTCAGGTGGAGGTCAATCGGACGACTCCCAATCGTACAGCCTCCAGGCATGGAAACTTTGGCATGGCCATTGCGTGCCAAGACAGGACCCAAGACAACGATAGAAGCCCGCATCTTACTCACATATTTATAAGGCGCTTCCTCAGACAATTTCTCTCGTGCATCTACGACAACCGTATTGTCTTCTTCATTGAAGGTTACTTGTGCATTCAACCCACGAACAACATTGTTCATTGTAAAGACATCTGATAACACAGGTACATTTTTCAAGGTTGTCACACCCTCGCTTGCTAGAACTGTTGCAGCAAGAAGAGGAAGGACAGCATTTTTTGCTCCTTCGATTTTGACGGTTCCAACCAGTCGATTATGACCACCATTAACGATTATTTTTTCCATACGGGATTGTTCTCCAATTTCTTAAAGTCACGCTTTCTATCATACCATATTTTTTATAAAATGTGGCTAGAATTGGCCAATAAAAATCTGCCGACTCATCTCATAGATACTGATAAAAAATGAGCTGGCTAGATAGCCTATTCCGACACTGATCATCAAGATCAAAAAACGGATTTTAACTACATTTTCAGCACTTACTTTTAAAAACTTTTCCCATTGAACCAGGTTCATCAATAGGTAATAGGCAAAAAAGATAAACAATAGATGGCTTGAAAGATTAAAAATCATTTGAATCATACAGCTATTATACCATATTTGGTCCGTACTTTCTTCTTTTGATTCTCTCCCAACAAAAATAAGGTGAGGACAAAACCTCCACCTTATTTTGAATATCTTATAAACGATTTCCGACATTAATCCGGTTAATGGCGCGTTGAAGAGCAATTTTAGCACGACGTTCCATATCAACCGAATGCTGATCTTTGGCTTCTTCAATCGCTTTTTCAGCTCGCAGTTTGGCACGTTCTGCACGACTAATGTCGATATCTCGAGCACGTTCGGCAGAATCGGCAACAATGGTAATGACATTATCAGCTACTTCGATAATCCCACCATTGACTGCAATCCAATCAATATGTTTGTCATCGTCGACACGACGAACCTTTACTTGGTCTACAGCCAAAACCGCAATGGTATTGATATGATGAGGTAAAATCCCTAATTCACCATCAATTGTCTTGACAGATACAAATGCGGCATGATGATCATAAACCAGTCCATCCGGTGTAACGATTTGGACGTTCATTTGACTCATCTTTCACCTCTTCTTAGAATCCCATTTTTTCAGCTTTGGCGATCACATCTTCGATCGATCCAACACCACGGAAGGCATCTTCAGGAAGATGGTCATATTTCCCATCCAAAATTTCTTTAAAGCCACGAACAGTTTCTCCAACTGGTACATAAGAACCAGGTTGACCTGTAAATTGTTCCGCAACGTTGAAGTTTTGTGACAAGAAGAATTGGATCCGGCGAGCACGAGCAACCAAGGTCTTTTCTTCGTCAGACAATTCATCCATCCCCAAGATAGCAATGATATCTTGCAATTCATGGTAACGTTGAAGGACGCGTTTGACCTCAGAAGCTACTGCATAGTGTTCTTCTCCTACGATTTCTGGAGAAAGGGCACGTGAGCTTGATGCCAATGGGTCCACCGCAGGGTAAATCCCCAATTGTACCAATTTACGTTCCAAGTTGGTGGTTGAATCTAAGTGAGCAAAAGCGGTTGCTGGCGCTGGGTCTGTGTAGTCATCGGCTGGCACATAGATGGCTTGGATGGATGTAACAGAACCTTTCTTGGTTGACGTAATCCGTTCTTGCAATTGCCCCATTTCAGTTGCCAAAGTAGGTTGGTAACCAACGGCTGATGGCATCCGTCCCAAAAGGGCTGATACTTCAGATCCGGCTTGGGTGAAACGGAAGATATTGTCGATAAACAAGAGAACGTCCTGACCTTCGACATCACGGAAGTATTCCGCAATGGTTAAACCAGTCAAGGCAACACGCATCCGTGCTCCAGGTGGCTCATTCATTTGTCCAAAGACCATGGCTGTTTTTTCAATAACGCCAGATTCTTTCATTTCCCAGTAAAGGTCATTCCCTTCACGTGTCCGTTCCCCAACACCGGTAAATACAGAAATACCACCGTGTTCTTGGGCAATATTATGGATTAATTCTTGAATCAAGACGGTCTTCCCAACTCCGGCACCACCGAAGAGTCCGACCTTCCCACCTTTCAAATAAGGGGCTAAGAGGTCAATAACCTTGATCCCTGTTTCAAGAATTTCTTCTGAAGTAGAGAGCTCGTCAAAGGATGGAGCTTTTTTGTGGATGGAGTCACGAGGAGCATCCTCAGGAAAAGGTTGATCCAAGTCAATGGTATCTCCAAGAACATTGAAGACACGTCCCAAGGTTTCTTTTCCGACAGGAACAGAGATTGGACGACCAGTGTCCAAGACTTCCATTCCACGTGTTAAACCATCAGTTGATTCCATGGCAATGGTCCGTACGACCCCATCACCAAGTTCCAAAGCTACTTCAAGAACGACTTTTGATTTTTGTTGGTCATTTTTATAGACTACAAGCGCATTATTGATCTCAGGAAGTTTATCTCCAACGGAAAAGGCAACGTCTACGACGGGACCTACGACCTGAGAAATTTTGCCTAAACTCATGTCATTCTCCTATTCTAAGTAATTTCTACTGCTCAAAAGTTCTCTTTCGAGCATCTGTTTTTGTATATAAAATTGTATCCGACAACTATTCAAGGGCGCTAGCACCAGCAACGATTTCAGTAATTTCTTGTGTAATCGCTGCTTGACGAGCACGGTTGTATTGAATCGTTAATTCATCAATGACTTTCTTGGCATTGTCTGTTGCAGTTTGCATGGCCATCATCCCAGCAGCATTTTCAGCTGTTTTAGCATCAATAATGGCACCATAGATCATGCTTTCAGCAAATTGAGGAAGCAATTGATCCAAAATGGCATCTCGACTAGATTCCAATTCTAGATTCAATACATAGTCCTCATCCGCTTCATTTGGGTCCAAATCAATAATTGGAAGCATTTGTTCCACCCGCATTTGACTCGTCAAACTGTTGACGTGGTGGTTGTAACAGACGTACAACTCATCAAACAAGCCTTCCTGATACATTTGGACTGTTTTCGAAATGATCTTGCGAACTTCCTTAAAGCTAGGATGATCAGGCAAACCACGCAATTCATAAACCGGCTGAATCCCACGGGCACGGAAGAAATCCGCACCGACGCTTCCAATACAGATCACTTCAAAGTCATCTCCAGTTGGATGGTATTCTGCCTTCATTTCCATCATGGTTTTAAGGATGGAGGCATTGTAACCTCCAACCAAACCACGATCGGATGTAATCACGATATAAGCTGTCTTTTTTACCGGGCGACTCACCAACATCGGATGGGACTTGGTATTTTCTGTTTCATGTCCATGGAGCAAGTCTGTTAAGAGCTTACGAACCTTAGCAGCATAAACCTGAAAATCCTTGGCTGCCTGCTCAGATTTACCAAGTTTGGCAGCGGACACCATCTGCATGGCATTGGTGATTTGACTGGTGTTTTTTGTGGATGCAATTTTATTTTTAATATCATTTAATGAAACTGCCATCTTCCACTCCTATTTCTATTTGAAATTTGACTGGTTGACAAATTCAGTAAGGGCTGCATCCAGTTCTTCTTCTGCTGGAAGATCATGTGTCGAACGAATCGTCTCAAAGATTTGATGATAATGTGCTTCAAAGTAATCAAACAACTCTTCTTGGAAACGAAGAATGTCGTCTACTGGAACACTATCTAAGAAACCATGAGTCAAGGCATACAAGATCACGACTTGTTTTTCAACTGTCAATGGTTCATGAACAGGTTGTTTCAAGACTTCCACTGTCCGACGACCACGGTTCAATTTCGCTTGAGTGGCCGCATCCAAATCACTACCAAATTTCGTGAAGGCTTCCAACTCACGGTAGGAAGCGAGGTCGATACGAAGGGTACCAGCAACCTTCTTCATAGCCTTGATTTGAGCAGATCCACCAACCCGGGAAACAGAAGATCCGGCATCAATGGCTGGACGAATACCGGCATTAAACAAACTATCTTGCAAGAAGATTTGTCCGTCTGTGATCGAAATCACATTGGTTGCGATATAAGCGGAGATGTCCCCTGCTTGGGTTTCAATGATTGGAAGAGCTGTAATAGAACCCCCACCCAATTCATCCGAAACTTTCGCAGAACGTTCCAACAAACGGCTGTGGAGATAGAAGACATCCCCTGGGAAGGCTTCACGTCCTGGTGGACGACGAAGAAGAAGGGACAATTCACGGTAAGCTACGGCTTGTTTTGACAAATCATCATAGACGATCAAAACATGTTTACCGTTATACATGAACTCTTCTGCCATGGCAACCCCAGCATAAGGTGCCAAATAAAGCAATGGAGACGGTTGAGAAGCCGAAGCGGTTACCACAATCGTATAATCCATAGCTCCGTATTTACGGAGAGTTTCTACTTGCGTACGAACTGTTGATTCTTTTTGACCAATCGCCACATAGATACAGATCATGTCTTGACCCTTTTGGTTCAAAATGGTATCGATGGCAATCGAAGTTTTCCCTGTTTGACGGTCCCCGATGATCAATTCCCGTTGACCGCGTCCAATTGGAACAAGGGCATCAATGGCTTTCAAACCAGTTTGTAGGGGTTCTGAGACAGATTTCCGTTGCATAACACCAGGAGCTGGTGTTTCAACTGGACGGAATTTATCTGTCACAATCTCACCCAAACCATCTACTGGTTGGCCAAGTGGGTTAACAACACGACCAATCAAGGCATCCCCTGCAGGGACTTCCATGATTTTACCTGTACGACGGACAGAGTCTCCTTCACGAATATCCGTGAAATCACCCAAGATGATGATCCCGACATCCGTTGTTTCTAAGTTTTGGGCCATCCCGTATGAGCCATTTTCAAAGATTAACAACTCACCACTCATGACATTTTCAAGCCCATGAGCGCGGGCAATCCCGTCACCAATGTAGGTTACAACACCTGTCTCAGTGACGTCAAAGTTTGGCTTGAAATTTTCAATTTGTTGCTTAATTAAAGCGCTGATTTCTTGTGCGTTAATCGCCAAAATTCACACCACTTTCTATTTCAATTTAGATTTTATAACTTGCAATTGGTGTTTGAGACTGGTATCCAACGTTTTATGATTGGCTGTCACGACAAAGCCACCAATTAAATCTGGATCGATCTTTTGTTGGATCGAGCGAACTTGAATCCCAAATTTTCTTTCGATAATGGGTACTAGCTTTTGCTCTTGAACAGGATCCAAACCAGCAACTGTCGTAACAGTGACGACAAAAGCGTTGCTCAACAGTTGAATCTGATCCAAACAAATCGTTACAATGTCATAAAATAAGGCTTCACGATGATTGAGAATAACCACTTCAATCAAATGGTCGAGTAATTGTGAATCCGAGGGTTGAAAAAGTCGTAGACTTTTTGCTTTCTCTTCATCCTCTACACCGATATGAGCTAAGAAGTTAGCAAGTCCCGTTTCCTCAAAAACACCCTTGATTTGGGTTAACTTTTCAAAGACCAGGTCTTGTTCTCCTTTTTCAAAGACCAATTGAACAAAAGGCTGGGTATATTTCTCAATCACCATCAGTTGCTTTTTGTCCATTAGGCTTCTCCTAATTCATCGAGATAGCGATCGATCAGTTGGCGTTGAGCTTCAGCATCTAGCTGTTGGCTCAACAATTTGCCAGCGAGATGCACAGTGAGATCTGCCACATCGCCTTTGATACTGTTCAATGCTTCTTCTTTATTGTGCGCAATTTCTTGTTGCGCTTTTTCTTTCAAACGTACAGCTTCTTGAGTGGCATCTGAAAGGATTTGCGATTTGTTCTTTTCAGCAGTTTCCTTTGCATTTTCTACGATAGACGCAGCTTCTTTGCGGCTACCTGCCAACTCTTCTTCACGTTTATTTGCTAGTTCCTCAGCTTTTTGACGAGCTGATTCTGCTCCATCAATATCATCTGTAATCTTTTTGGCACGCGCTTCTAAAATTCCATTGATATTGTTCCATGCAAATTTCTTTATTAAAAAGATTAATAATAGGAAGGAACCAGCAATGAGAATAAAGTTACCAATAATTTCACTCATTGATACATGCATTCTTCTACTCCTCCTCTACTTACTCTTCGCCATTAATTTTCTTACCAATATAGATTGATGACAACATGGTAAACACATAGGCTTGGATACATGAAATGAAAATCGAAAACGCTGTCCACGCCATGCTTCCAATAAAGGCAAATGGATACCAATAAACAGCTTGATGCGACAAAGTCACGAGCAAGCTTGCTAATACCTCACCCGCAAAGATATTTCCGAAGATCCGAAGTGCCAAGGAGGCAAAGTTCGTTAATTCTTCCAAAATATTCATGGGGGTCATAAATCCAGGTGTCACAAAAGCCTTTAAATATTCCTTCACACCACGTCGGCGAATTCCTTCTACATGGGCGATTAAGGTGATCAAAAATGAAAAGGCAAAGTCATAACCCAGGTTAGCGGTTGGTGATGTCCACAAATTGTAACCATTGGTCGTTTCGATTTTAGCCATCAATCCAATGTTATTGGCCACTAAAAGAAATAGGAAAAGAACAAACAAGAACAAGGAATAGTCCTTTATATAATGTTCCCCAATATTTCCTTTGGTGAAGCCTACGACAAAGTCATATGCGTATTCCAGCACATTTTGTTTGCCCTTTGGTCGGATCGTCATTTTACGGCTGGCCCAATAAATAAAGCTAAAAACCACCAAAACAGCAATCAAGGTCATAGCAAGTAGGGTCAAATTAAAAGTTACAGGTCCAAGAGTTATCGTTGGAGTGATACTTTCTTCCAAGTTTTGACACCTCCTTTTCTAAAATAGAAGTGCTTATTTGATAATGAAGGCCATAACCAAGGTTACGAAGAAAGTACCTTCGACAAAGGCAACACCAAGAATCAGGAGGCTACGCAATTGACCAATAATTTCTGGTTGACGAGACGCAGATTTCAATAAGCTGCTCATCATCAAACCTTCTGCCAGTGATACACCAAAACAGGCTAAACAAAGACCTAAAAATGTTAAATTCATGATGAATTCTCCTTTTATTAATTTTACCTCCTTAGTTTACTCCTAAAAGATATAATAGTCAAATATTTCCTAGAAAAGAAAGCGTTTTTGTTAAATTACGTTATTTTTTAATATGATAAATTTTCAGATCTACTATTTTTTCATTTAAATTTTTAGACACTTTGTCCACCTCTACTCATTTCTTTCTTCAAAAAAACTCCCACCTGATCAGCAGATGAGAGTCAATTGATTATTTAAAGATAGAAGTTTTAAAACTATCTGTTTGTTGAAGTAGTTTCTTAAAGAGTTTTTCTTTCAAAGCAACAGTATTGTCAAATTTGACAGAGCCGTTACTTAGAGTAGCCTTATCTTTATCAACTGCTTCAGCAAATGCACGTTTCAAGTCTTCATAGCTCTTGTATGTTGTACCATCAATTTCAATAGATTGAATTCCATTTTTGGCACTTGTCACAACTTCTTTGAAATAAGCTTTCTTCCAGTCTTCAAGGGTACTGAATGTTCCATCAGAAATCTTTTGAATGATGTAATCATCTCCTAGAGTCGCATGACCTGCTTGTTTGGATTCTTGTTTATACTTGTTTGAAGCATAACCTAAGAAGCCTTTTTCGTAGCCATAGTATCCCCAGAGTCTGAAGGTATTGTGTTTGAAGGACATGGCTCCAGGAGCCCCTTCACTGGTGTTTCCACCATAGATCCCTGTCATCATCGGTACCGTCACATAGGCGGAGCCAAAGTCAGATGGATTATAGACTCCATTTCCAGGACTACGATTGGTCATGAAGTTGTTGGTGATGAGATCATCTACTGAATGTAAGGTGATCGCTTTTTCCTCATCGCTCAAAGGACGTACCTTATCAAATTGATTCTTGGTGTTAGCCCCTCGGTATTGTTTATCAACCTTCTTGAACCATGCATTGTTCAAGTCTTGACTGCCTTTGTTGAGGACAGCTTCTCCTTCTAGGTAATCCAGAAGCATGAGGGTGTCGTTATAGCCTTTCATATACCGATCAATTTCGTCACGTGACTTCAAATCATTTGGATTGGTATTGTACCATTGGTTCCCATCATTTGGACGTTCATAGGCCATGTTGATACCTAAGGCCTTGTATTCCCCATTTGGATTGGATACGGATGGCGTTTGTAACATGCCTTGGGCAAAGGCTTCGATATCGGTTCCTTCTCGGTGTCTCCAACCACCTAAGTATACCATGCGGTCATTGACGTGCGTTGTTTCGTGGGTAAAGGCAGAGACCCCAAAGTCACTGATCATATCGGTCACCATGAAGAAAACAGAGTCGTCTTTATATGGGTTTCCGTAAATTCGCGCCACAGCTCCCATGCGCCAATCTGTCGCATGGTAACGATCGGTTGGACCATACAATTCACGGATTGGAGCGACATCTTTGCCACTGTTGGTATGGCCGTAACGGTCTGTACTAATGCCCTTGTAGTTTTGGTTATCAAGGACAGGGGTCGGCACCATATTATTGCTCTTCAAGAGTTGATTGCGAACCTTATCCGTTGCTAGACGTGACCAGAAATCGAGATAATTTTGTTGCCCTTTCGCCACCTTGTCAATTTCCGCTTTGAAGGCATTCCGCTCTGCTTCCGTGTTCTTACCATATTTCTCGAAGGAACTATAAGCCATGGTATTGTATGTTGAAATCAAGAACATATGGGCATCTTTTAAGTTCAAGAGTGGCAAGATCATTTTACCGTGAACATCATTGTTTAAGCCCTCATAGGCTCTATGCTTAGCAGATGCGAAAGCTGGATTGGTCGTCTCAGGCTCCACAATATAGACATTGTCTTTGGTTGCTTTAATGAACCAATCATTCAAGTCTGTCTCTTTTGTGAAGAGCTCCATATTGTACTTCAAGAAGTCATTTAGGTTCCCAGAAAGAGTCGATTTAGCCACGACTTCTCGGAAGGCATCGTGGGTACGAGTCCCTTTGATGTAGTCTTCTTTTGAACCAATTTCAATCAAGCGGTCTAAGACATCAACATTCTTCCCATAGAAATCTGGCTTGAACAACATGAGCTGTTTGAGATTGACATCATCGAACTTCACTCCATAATAGCGATTGAGGTATGACAAACCAAGAAGAACAGCGGCCTTGTTGTCATCAACTTTCTTGATAAGGGCCCGTTTGGCAGCCTCATCTGTATTTAATTGATGATCTTGGTTTTCAACTAGTTGTTTGACAAAGTGAGTCAGATTATCCTTGACTGCTTGGAAGCTTTCTTCAAGGTAAAGGTTCTTAATAGCATTGACCTTGTTAGGACCTGTTCGACCAAGATGGGTGTAGATTGGATCTGATTGTAATTCGACAGGGCTTAATTTTTCAACGATCGCACCAATGAGATCGCTCCGGTCTTTGTCCACCATATTTGGCGTATAGACCACTTCACCGAGCTCCGCCACACTGTACTCTTTGACTTGTTTAACTTTAGAGTCTTTCGACGTCATGCTAAAGATATCTTTTGTCTTATCTGCGTAGTGGATCAGGATGTGATCAGCATTAGCTAGTTCAGTAACAAAATCATTGCCCTTCATAGCGGTCACAGACAAGACTTCCTTGGTCAAGAGAGGACTCGTTGCAGCCAGTTTATTTCCTTGGTCGACAATCCATTCTTTGTTGTAGAAAGGTTGCAATTTAGCAATATTACGGTAAGCTAGCTCACGATTCGCATCGTAAGCAGTGATGGCCTTGTATTGATCGTCTTTGCTAACAAGGTGATTGAGCGTGTCTTCAATCGGTTTACTGCTGGTGAATTTATCAGCAGTGATTCCCATTGCTTCGATTTTCTGCTCAGCTTCTGCCAGCGAGATGCTTGGGATTTTACGGGAGTTGTTAAAGGTTTTCTTCCCTTCACTCACGCCTTCCACACTGTAATTGCGCTTGGTTCTTGAATAGGTGAAGTAATCATCTGCGTCAATATCTGAGTGACCAAAAACCATCTCACCAGTTTTGACTTTCATCATGGTGATGTTGTCTTCAATAGTCCCCAAGGCCCAGTTGGTCCCTAGTAATCCACCAGACTGAACAGCTTCTTTTAGTTCAATCGAACCTTTAGCAACGGAGTTTCTGAGAACCCCTTCTTTACCGACTGTGTGGTTATTTCCACCATTTTGAGAGGAATAAACGAGACCTGCAGCTTTGGCTTTATTACCAGTGATTTCAGCATCAACGTAAGCTTTTTCAACGACACCTTTCCAGTTCTCACCAACAACACCCGCTAGATAGCCACCTTTGTTGCCAGCAGCGTGCAGTTTACCGATAAAGGCAACGTTGCTGACCTTCCCACTACCATCAATTTTATTGACAATTCCTGCTACATCATTGTTCCCGACAACACTTCCTGTTACTTTAACATTTTCAACAGTTGCATTATTTTTGATAACACCTGCGATTGGGGCTACTCGATCTGTCCCAGGTAGGTCGATATTGACATTTTCAAGCAAGAGATTCTTAACCGAGCCACCTTCGATGTTCCCAAACAATGGTCTTGTAATGTTATGGATGGCAAATGTATTCCCATCCGTACTTTCCAAAATTCCCTTGAAAGCATTGGTCACATAGGATTTCCCTGCTGGCTGGACATTAGCCGCATTCATATTGCTACCCAGTTTAAAGGTTCCAGTCGGATTGGCTTGCATGGCTTTTACAAGTTCGTTGAAATTGTAGTAGACATCACCTTCATGAGCTTTTGGTTTCGCAATATAGTGGACATAGTTCTCATTGAACTGGTTGTCCCCAGTCCGTTGGACCAAATCTGGAGCTTTGGCTGTTACTTTGTAGAGGGTCGCGCCATCTACCGTCACTTCTTCGATTTTATCAACGGCTAGTTTCGTGACCTTATTATCATGGGTGGTAACTTTTAAGTAGTATGGCTTCACATCAGACGGTGTTTCAGACAAGAGGCTGCTATCGGTCTCAAGACCTTGGTCATCCACGCTAATCAGACTGGTTTCCTTGATGTTTTTGATTTCAACTTTTTTAAGATCAATTCTCAGTGGTTCTTCCTTGAGAACTTCTTCTTCATCCCCATTTCCACGGTCATACACCATGGTCGTTGCGAGCGTATAATCCTTGTAGTAGTCCAAGTCCGCTAAAGCAGCTGCCAAGTCTGTCTCTGAAAGGGTCAGGGTTTTCACCACTTGATCACCCTTCTTCAATACAGCCTGGATGGACTTGATGGTCACACCGTCTGGTTTGTCCAAACGATAGGTAGCTTTAGCACTGCGCTTCAACACTTCCTGATCAAGATTGGTCAAGGTCAAGGTTGGCTTGTCTAATTCCTTTGTCCCTTGTTGAATGATCTGATCTTGCGCTTGTTCTACCACTTCTTCGGAAATTGTAGGAGCATCCGTTGTTTTGACACCTTTAATGGTCTTGTAGACCTTGGTGATTTTCTTCTTCCCATTTTTACCGGCTTGAGAAACCCTTTCAGTTCCTTTTAGCAAGGTGGCATCTTGTTCGGTTACCGTCTTAAATGGAATTTCCTCATACGAAACATCCTCTGTTTGGCCTTCAATCGCCTTAGTCCCACGACTAATTTTTTCTGTCACAGGAGCTTTTACTGTTTCAGTTGTCGTGCTCACGGGCTCGCCAATCTTCTCGCCATTGACCGTCTTATAAACACGGCGAATTTCCTGGCTACCGGCCTCACCTTTCTGAAGAAGGCTTTCTTCATCGGTGTAACGATTGGCATCCGCTACATACTCGGTTTCATATGGAAGGATTACCGTTTCTGTCTCTGTTACCGTCCCTTCCGTTACATGATCGGTTGGGTTCTCCGGTTGAACAGGGGCTTCGCCGACATGACCTTCTTCCTGTGTCCCCTTAGCTTCTACCACACCTGTATAGGTTGGGTTCTCCGGTTGGACAGGAGCTTCGCCGACATGACCTTCTTCCTGCGTCCCCTTAGCTTCCACCACACCTGTATAGGCTGGAGTCTCTGGTTGAACAGGAGCTTCACCGACATGGCCTTCTTCCTGTGTTCCCTTGGCTTCTACCACGCCTGTATAGACTGGGTTCTCCGGTTGAACTGGGGCTTCGCCGACATGGCCTTCTTCTTGTGTCCCCTTGGCTTCCACCACACCTGTATAGGCTTGATTCTCTGGTTGAACAGGAGCTTCGCCGACATGGCCTTCTTCTTGTGTCCCCTTAGCCGTTACAACTGGAGAAGGGCTGGGTTGAGGGGTTGGTTGGGCATCTTCTTTTGTCCCAACAGCAAGAATTTGTGAAACTGGTTCTTTGGTGACCTTGCTTTCGACTACTCTGCGAACTTCTTGTCCATCTACCACACTCACTTCCGTCAATATGGTACGCTCCCCATTTTGGCCAGCAGTCAGCACCTTGGTTTGCCCTTTGGCTAATGTAGGATCAGCTTGCTTGACGGTTTCAAATGGCACAGGCTCAGTAGAGACTTCCAGGCTTGGTTTTTCAACTTGAGGAAAGGCTGGAGCGACTTCTGGGGTTACACGCGCTTGTGCTTCCACTTGTGGAATACCTGTACTTGTTTTGATCGTTCCTTCTACAGAAGGTTTCGTTTCCTGCATAGCCTTTGGCTCTCGTAAGCTCGTCTTTTGGACTGACGGGTAGCGCAGATAGCCCACATAGTCATAGCCATCAATTTGAATCACACCATCTGCAAGATCTTCGCTCGATGCGATCGCAAGATCCTGGTTATAAGCGCGCAAAACTTGATTTTGTAGGGCTGCGACTTCAACTGGAAGTAGAAGACTTTGTCCCATGGCTCCAATCAAAAGGACGCCCATAACCTTCTTTCGGTGCTTTTTAGAAAGTAAGAGGACCGCAAAGGAAGCTGTGGCTAGACTTAACCCAAAAAGAGCGACTTCCTGACTTCCTGTTTGAGGAAGAACCGACTGAGTTGCTTCCTTCTTCTTATAGACGAGATAGAAAGTATCTTCATTTTGATATGCTTCAGGGATTGCATGAATCACCTGTGCTTTTTCTTCAGCAGTCAGCTCTTCTTCTGTCACATATCCTAAGTGCACATGAGCAGGTAGAGTCACCTGATCTGCTTTGACAGGACGAGCTCCTAACAAGCTTCCTCCTAATAAAAAGACTCCAATGGCTACCGGACCAACACCGACAGATAATTTTCGAATCGAATATTTGGTCATTTTTTCAAACGTTTGTTTCGCTTTTTTCATCCTAAAATTCCTATATAGTAATATTTAACCCTCAAGCAAGGACCTGATTGTTTTTAGAGAGGTTGGGATCCTTTCTAGAAATAAGAACCTTCCCGGGATTTTTTACCTTTACCTATCTTATCTTTTTTCTTCTATTTTAGCAAGCTCTAAAACTCAAAAAAATAAACCGTTTTCTTTATAGGAAGAAAGCAACACAAAAAACGCCTCGAAAGGCGTTTGTATTATAGATCTATTTATAAGGATTGGTACAAATCATTGTATCGTTGACTAGCCGTATCCCATGAGAAGTCACGCGTCATAGCTTGCTCTTGGAGACCATACCAAGCCTGTTTGTCATTGTAGTAGACAGCCAAGGCTTCATCAACCGCCCAGTTAAACCAATAACCAGACAAATTATTGAAGCTAAAGCCTGTTCCACTTCCATCAACAGCATTAAACGGTTGAACGGTATCACGAAGTCCGCCGACTTCATGCACCAAAGGAAGGGTTCCATAACGCATGGCCATCATTTGAGAAAGGCCACACGGTTCAAAGCGACTTGGCATCAAGAAGACATCCGACGCTGCATAGATTTCTTGAGCCAATTGGACATCAAATGTGATATTCGCTGAAAGTTTATCTGGGTAGGCTTGACCAAACCAAGCAAAGGCATTTTCAAATCCAGGATCTCCTGTACCGAGCAAGACAATCTGAATATCCTTTTGCAAAAGTTGATGCAACTCTTCTACCACCACATCAAAACCTTTTTGACGTGTCAAACGAGAGACGATCCCAAACAAAGGAACATCATCGCGAACAGGTAGACCAACACGTTCTTGAAGAGCTCGTTTGCTAGCTGCTTTACCTGAAAGATCTGAGAGACTGAAGTGATACGTCAAGAGTGGATCCGTTTCAGGATTATACAGATCCGCATCAATCCCGTTAACAATTCCGGTCACCTTGCCAGACTCCATTCGAAGGATCTGATCCAAGCCACAACCATATTCAGCAGTCATAATCTCATGCGCATAGCTAGGAGAAACGGTTGTTACACGGTCAGCATATAGAATACCAGCTTTCATCCAGTTCAGGCAATCATTCCACCGAAGCGTTCCATCTGCATAGCGTTCAAATCCAACTCCGAATAGGTCCCACAACATTCCTGGGTCGAACTGACCTTGGAATTCCAAATTATGGATAGTCAATACTGTTTTAATTCCATGATAAGCTTGAATCCAACGGTATTTTTCCTTCAGCAAGAAAGGAATCATCGCCGTATGGTAATCATGGGCATGAAGAACATCTGGAACGAAGTCAACTCGTTCCATCGTTTCTAAGGCCGCGAGCTGGAAGAAGGCAAAGCGTTCGCCATCATCGAAGTCACCATACACATGTCCTCTAAAGAAATAGTGTTGGTTATCAATAAAGTAAAAGGTGACGCCATCGCGCACAATGCGTTTCACACCAACATATTGACTTCTCCAGCCAACCTTGGTCTCAAAATGCAAGATATCTTCAATTTGATCTCCAAACTTAGCCTCTACCATATCATAGTAAGGGAGGATCACGCGCACATCATGACCACTTTTCGCTAAGGATTTAGGAAGAGCGCCAATAACGTCTCCCAAACCACCTGTTTTAGAAAACGGTGCTCCTTCAGCTGCAACAAATAATAGTTTCATTAGACAATATCCTCTGTAACAATCGTTCCTTTTTTAACCACGACAGGTGCTTCTTCTGTCCCACGAATCGTCACACCAGCAGCCACTTCGACACCCTTATCCAGGATGGCATGTTCGACGATTGCATTTTCATGAATCACAACACCAGGGAAGAGAAGACTACTGCGGACCTCTGAACCTTGATGAAGGTGTACCCGACGTGAAACAACGGATCGTTCAACGGTTCCTTCTACAATACTACCCGAAGCAAATTGAGACGATTTAATATGTGAAGTCTTGGAATAATACGTTGGTTCTTCATTCTTCACTTTCGTATACACTTTTTGATTTGGTGAAAAGAGCTTCATGAATTTTTGGTTTTCCAACATATCCAAGTTTGCATGGTAGTAGGATTCCACTGAATGAATATTGGCAAGGTAGCCTGTATATTCAAAGGCAAAAGCATTGTATTCCACTGCCAAATCACGCAAGATATAGCGCAATTTTTGTGGGTATTCTTTCTTGGCTTCTTCTTCAATTTTTTCAATCAACCAAGGAGTGTCCACAATAAAGACATCTGTTGACATGTTGTAGACTTCGTCAGGATCCTTGCCATCAAAAAGTCTTTGCTCTGTAACATGGTCTGTTTCATCAATTTTCAAGACAGCATTGACTTCAGAGATATTTTGAAGATGCAACTTTTTGTAAACAACTGTAATCGGACGGTCAACGCTATTATGCAAGTGGAAAACTTGATTGAGGTCAATATTCATCAAAACATCACAGTTTAAAGCAACTGTTTGGTTGGAACCAGACCGTTTCAAATAGGTCAATAATTGTTGGTAGTATTCTGGCCCTACCGTTGTATTTTCAACTGGAGTATTATAGATTCCGAGGTAATAGTGGCTCAATAAAGTAGACAAGCCCCACTCACGACCTGAACGAATATGGTCAAAGACCGAACTAATATTTTCTTGTTGGAAAATCCCAAAAACACTACGAATACCAGCATTTGCAAGACTAGACAATGGGAAGTCGATTAAGCGGTATTTCCCATCAAACGGTAGGGATGCTACCGGACGATGGCTGGTCAAAGTGGACATATCATGATACCCAACTGTATTTCCTAAAATGGCTGAATATTTATCAATCTTCATCTGTTGCTACCCCCACTTTTTCATTGTAACCGACAACTTGTACTTCCTCTGTTCCATCAATCACGACACCTTCTGCAATGACTGCGCCTTCTCCGATAATCGCGCGTTTCACGACAGCTCCTTTACCGATAATGGCATTGCTCATCACGACAGCATCTTCGACAACTGCTCCTTCACGAACTTGAGCTTCTGTTGATAAGATGGAGTGTTTGACTGTACCGTCTACCGAACAACCGTCGACGACAAGAGAATCTTCGATGTGGCCATGTTCCCCAAAGAAGTTCGGTGGAGAAATGAGGTTGCGTGAATAGATTTTCCAGTGACGATCGCGACTATCCAAAGCATTATTTGGATCGATATATTCCATATTGGCTTCCCAAAGAGACTCAATCGTACCAACGTCTTTCCAATAACCATTGAATTCATAAGCATAAACACTTTCGCCTGATTCTAGATAAGTTGGAATGACATTTTTACCGAAGTCTGACATATCGATATCGCTCTTTTCAGCAGCAACCAACATATTGCGCAGACGAGCCCAGTCAAAGATGTAAATCCCCATGGAAGCCTTGGTAGATTTTGGTTCAGCTGGTTTTTCTTCAAATTCAACAATCCGATTATTAGCATCGGTATTCATGATTCCAAAACGACTCGCTTCCTTCAAAGGTACATCTAGGACGGCAACGGTCAAGCTCGCATTATTATCCTTGTGCGCTTGAAGCATATCATCATAGTCCATCTTGTAGATATGATCACCAGAAAGAATCAAGACATATTCAGGATTGATGCTGTCGATATAGTCGATATTTTGTAGGATGGCATGACTAGTTCCTTCGAACCAACGATTTCCTTCACTAGCTGAATAAGGTTGCAAAATAGAAACACCTGTATTGATTCCATCCAATCCCCAGCTTGAACCATTTCCAATATGACTATTGAGGGCCAGTGGCTGGTACTGTGTGATCACACCAACATTGTGAATTCCTGAGTTGGCGCAGTTTGATAGCGCAAAATCGATAATCCGATAGCGCCCACCAAATTGAACCGCAGGTTTTGCGATGTTTTTGGTTAATTTTCCAAGACGTGTTCCTTGCCCACCGGCAAGAATTAAAGCGAGCATTTCATTCTTCATTGACTACTTCCTCTTTTTAAAGCTTGGACTCCCATAGAGTCAACCGATCGTCATTTCTTATCTGATGTTTTAGATTTTGTTTTGCTAACCTTCCGTTTCACCTTCCAAATGCTAGCCCCTAAAGCCGGCAAAGTAAAGGTCAAAGTTTGTTCATAATCCTTCCACAGTCCATCTTGAGACTGAACTGTCGGATTGTGCTCTTTCCAGACACCTCCCCATTCTTCTAATTCTGTATTCCAAATTTCTTCATAGACCGCTGATACAGGCACACCAATCGTAAAGTCCTTGCGTTCTACTGGCGCCATATTAAAGACGCACACCAGAAGATCTCCTTTACGATTTTTCCGGACCATGGACAAAACGCTCTGATCCCGGTTATCTGCATCAATAATCTCTAAGCCATCAAAGCTATCATCAATCTCCCACAATTCCTTGTGTTCTTTGTAGAAATGATTGAGCTGAGAAGTGAAACGACGCATCTTAGCATTCATTTCATCCTCTAGATTGCTCCATTCCAGTTGCTCTTCAGACTTCCATTCCAAAAACTGACCAAATTCTGAACCCATAAAGAGTAGTTTCTTACCTGGATGGCAAATCTGATAGGTCAAGAGGTTACGGAGTCCAGCAAATTGATTGTAACGATCTCCCCACATCTTATGCATCAAACTTTTCTTACCATGCACCACTTCATCGTGTGAAAATGGTAGTAAGAAGTTTTCAGAAAATGCATACATGTAGCTAAAGGTTACCAGGTTAAAGTCAAATTTCCGGTAGATGGGATCTTCTTCGTAGAATCGAAGGATATCATTCATCCAACCCATATTCCATTTATAGTCAAAGCCAAGACCACCCTCTTCTTCAGGACCTGTGATCTTTTGACCAGCAGAACTTTCTTCCGCAATCATCATGACATCTGGGTGTTCGTTCTTGATAATCGCATTCAAACGTCTAAGGAAATGAACGCCTTCGTAGTTGAGGTTTCCACCATCAATATTTGGTGTCCATGGACCACTATCGTAGTCCAGATAGAGCATATTGCTCACAGCATCGACCCGAATTCCATCTAAATGATAAGTTTCAATCCAAAACTTCAAACTAGAAATTAAGAATGACTGGACTTGATTTTTTCCTAAATCGAAGTTCAAAGCTCCCCATCCGTAGTTATGGGCTCGATGTTCATCCTGGTATTCAAAGGTTGGTGTTCCATCATAATAAGCCAAGGCATCATCATTAATAATGAAATGTCCTGGTACCCAATCCACGATCACTCCGATATTATTGAGGTGGCATTCTTCCACGAAGTCTTGAAACTCCTCTGGACTACCATAAGTCTGCTCGAGTGCAAAATATCCCATGAGCTGATAGCCCCAACTCAAGCCCAATGGATGGGCCATCACTGGCATAAATTCCACGTGGGTGTAGTTCATCTCCACCAAATATGGAATCAATTCTTCTTTTAGTTGTTTGAAGGTATAGGAACTGTGATCCTCATTACGTTTCCACGATCCTGCGTGAACCTCATAAATATTAACAGGTCGTTCCTTAAAACCAAGTTTTTTGCGGCGTGCTCTCCAGAGACCATCTTTCCAGTTTTTCTCTGGAATGGTCTTAATAATAGATCCTGTATTGGGTCTCTTTTCCATCCATAACGCTAGAGGATCGATTTTTTGCACCTGATGACCATTTTGTCGAGTCACCAAATACTTGTAAATATCTCCCTCTTTTGCATCGGAACAGAAGACTTCCCAGACGCCTCCTTCATTACGAACCATTGGAATTTTACGGGCTTCCCAATCAGTGAAATCACCAATCAGATTCACCGCCTGAGCATTGGGAGCCCAAACACGGAAGGTAAAGCCTTCTTGTTCTCCCCTTGTTTCCTTGTGAGCTCCTAAGTACTCTTGAAGATGGAAATTATCCCCTCTTCCAAATGTCCATAAGTCTGTGCTTCTATCCATATACTCACCTCTTTATTTTTGAAAGCGTTTTCTAGTTGTTTTTATTTTACTATAAAATCACTTAATTTTCAAGTTGATTCCTGTAAAATCATGTAAATTTATCAGGAAAAGTTTTTCCATTTTCTTTCCCGAACCTTTTACTTCATTCCTTCGCTTTCCTCCTAATCTTACTTACGATTATACTATATATACGAGGAAAATTAAACAAAAAACCGAACATTTAAATCACTATTTTTATTACTAACTAGTTTATTACGAATAAAATGAACATTTTTATGTACAATGTAAAAAAAGACTAAGACAAATTTGTCTTAGTCTTGATCGACTCTTAGTCTACGTTCACGTATTCTTTTGAAAGTTCAAGAACTTCTTCCATTGTTGAACATTCAGTCAGAGCACGGTTAGCGTATTCTTGCATTTTAGCTGTGTCGAGTTTCTTCATCAAGCTACGTGTACGAAGGACAGATGTCGCTGACATAGAGAACTCATCCAAGCCCATTCCGACAAGAAGTGGAACAGCAGTTTGGTCACCGGCCATTTCACCACACATACCTGCCCATTTGCCTTCAGCGTGAGCTGCTTTGATCACGTTATTGATCAAACGAAGGATTGATGGGTTATATGGTTGGTAAAGGTATGAAACTTGTTCGTTCATACGGTCAGCAGCCATTGTGTATTGGATCAAGTCATTTGTACCGATTGAGAAGAAATCAACTTCTTTAGCAAATTGGTCCGCAAGCATTGCTGCAGCTGGGATTTCAATCATGATACCTACTTGGATATCATCTGCCACAGCAACACCTTCAGCAAGCAATTTAGCTTTTTCTTCTTCAAGAATACCTTTAGCAGTACGGAACTCCGTCAACAAAGCAACCATTGGGAACATGATCCGCAATTTACCGTGAACAGATGCACGAAGCAAGGCACGCAATTGGGTACGGAACATTTGATTACCAGTTTCAGAGATAGAAATACGCAAAGCACGGAAACCTAAGAATGGGTTCATTTCTTTAGGAAGGTCGAAGTAAGGAAGTTCTTTATCCCCACCGATATCCATTGTACGAACAACCACAGGTTTACCATTCATACCTTCAAGAACTGCTTTGTAGGCTTCGTATTGGTCATCTTCCGTTGGGAAGTCTTGAGAATCCATGTACAAGAATTCTGTACGGTAAAGACCAACAGCTTCTGCACCATTATCGTTTACACCTTCAACGTCTTTAGGTGTACCGATGTTGGCAGCCAACTCGAAGTGTTTTCCATCAGCAGTCACTGTTTTCGCATCTTTAAGGAGAGCCCATTCAGCTTTTTGTTTAGCATAAGCTTCACCAGCTGCTTTGAACTCTGCAATTTGTTCTTCAGTAGGGTTGATCACCACTTCACCAGTGATCCCTGAAACAGCCAAAACATCACCATCTTTGACAAGTTCTGTGATGTTATTTGTACCAAGAACAGCTGCGATTTCAAGTGTACGAGCCATGATAGCTGAGTGACTGGTACGTCCACCGATATTCGTAACAAAAGCTTTTACATACTTTTTGTTCAACTGCGCTGTATCAGATGGAGTCAAGTCATGCGCAACCACGATTGCTTCTTCATTGATAGAAGCAGGGTTTGGCAATTTCTTACCAAGCAAGTTGGCAAGGACACGTTTGGTAACGTCACGAATATCTGCCGCACGTTCTTGCATGTAAGGATTGTCTTCCATTCCTTCAAAGATCGCAATGAACATGTCAGTGACTTCTTTCAAGCCTGCTTCTGCATTGATTTTTTTCGTACGAATTGTTTCTTTGATCTGACCAATCATTTCAGGGTCAGCAAGAACCATCATATGCGCATCAAAAACTTGCGCTGCTTCTTCACCAAGGCTTGCTACTGCATTCTCCCGGATAAGAGAAAGCTCGTTTTGTGAAGCTTCAAGAGCTGCATCCAAACGAGCTTCTTCTGCACTTGTATCTTCGACTGAAACAGTCTCAAATGATAAGTCTGGTTGAATGAGCAAATATGCCTTAGCAACGGCAACACCGTCAGATGCTGCAATTCCTTTTAGCATTTTTGTCATATTTTAAGCCAATCCTTCTTTAGTCATTGTTTCTGAGATAGCTGCGATAGCATCATCAGCGTCAGCACCTTCTGCAGAGATTACAACGTCTGCTCCTTGACCAACACCAAGGCTCATAACACCCATGATTGATTTCAAGTTAACTGATTTACCTTTGTATTCAAGAGTAATATCTGAAGCAAATTTGCTAGCAGTTTGAACCAACAAAGTTGCTGGACGTGCGTGGATACCTGTTTCTGCCACGATGTGGAAATCTTTAGAAGCCATAGTTTGACTCTCCTTTTTAAAAATAGTTTTTGAGTTACCTTTTGATAACCCTTACAATTTGGTATTATATCATCTTTTGAAATTTTTTTCAAGATTTTTATCACTGACTTACAGAAAAAGACTGCGAAAAATCCCAATTTAGATACATTTTAAGAAGCACTTGAAGAACAGAGGAAATATCTTTTCAATTTTCTACTATATTATAAGTAACATTTTCCTCCGCTTTCAATGAAAAGAAGCTCTTTAACCACAGGATATTGATTCACCAAAAAATTATAACTAATTAAAGATGCTTTAAAGCCTATTCCTATCCCATTTCTTCGATTTTCACACTTTTCACTCACCACAATATATTGTGCTTTGAAAACTCCATTTCATCTCTTTGCACAATATTTAGTTTTATTTTGTTGACAAGTTGCTGGATTTTGTTTATACTGTTTACAGATTTATATTTCGATAGGAGAACGGAAAAGAAATGGTAACCATTTATTCAAAAAATAATTGTGTTCAATGCAAAATGACCAAGCGATTCCTCGATAGCAATCACGTGGAATATCGCGAAATTAACTTAGATGAACAGCCAGAATTTGTAGAGCATGTTAAGAACCTTGGCTTCAATGCTGCTCCAGTTATTCAAACACCGGATGAAGTATTTTCTGGTTTTCAACCAGCTAAGTTGAAGAAACTTTCATAATAAACACAGTATTTTGCTTAAATAGGGTCTAGCGTTAGCAACCTAACACTAGACTTTTTACTTGTAAAGAGAGGACTTCTCCTCTTCATTTTTTTGAACTAGAAAAGGATTATTATGGGATTAAAATCTCTTGAAGATGTGACGTATTTTCGTCTTAACAATGAAATCAACCGTCCAGTAAACGGCCAAATCATGCTTCATAAGGATAAAGAAGCTTTGGATGCGTTCTTTAAAGAAAATGTTGTACCAAATACTAAAGCCTTTGACTCGATTACAGACAAGATTCAGTACCTTCTCGAGCACAATTACATTGAGAGAGCTTTTATCGAGAAATACCGTCCTGAATTTTTAGAGGAATTGGCCCAATTTATCAAAGACCAAAACTTCCAATTCAAGTCCTTCATGGCGGCCTACAAATTCTATAACCAATACGCTTTGAAAACAAATGATGGAGAATACTATCTTGAAAGCATGGAAGACCGTGTCTTCTTCAATGCTCTCTATTTTGCAGATGGAAATGAAGCTATCGCGCGAGACATCGCAAACGAAATTATCCACCAACGCTACCAACCAGCGACTCCTTCTTTCTTAAACGCTGGACGTGCCCGCCGTGGAGAATTGGTTTCATGTTTCTTGATCCAGGTAACCGATGATATGAACGCGATCGGACGTTCCATCAACTCTGCCCTTCAACTTTCACGTATCGGTGGTGGGGTTGGGATTTCCCTCAGCAACCTTCGTGAAGCTGGAGCACCGATCAAGGGGTATGAAGGAGCCGCTTCTGGGGTCGTACCTGTTATGAAACTCTTTGAAGATAGCTTCTCTTACTCTAACCAATTGGGACAACGCCAAGGGGCTGGGGTGGTTTACCTCAATGTCTTTCACCCAGACATCATCGCCTTCCTTTCTACTAAGAAAGAAAATGCTGATGAAAAAGTTCGGGTTAAGACTCTCTCACTTGGCGTCGTCGTACCAGACAAGTTCTATGAGTTGGCTCGTAAAAATGAAGAAATGTACCTCTTCAGCCCATACTCTGTGGAACGTGAATACGGAGTACCATTCAATTACATCGACATCACTGAAAAATACGATGAGTTGGTTGCTAATCCAAACATCCGCAAGACAAAAATTAAAGCACGTGATTTGGAAACTGAAATTTCTAAATTGCAACAAGAATCTGGCTATCCATATGTAGTCAACATCGATACTGCTAACCGGGCAAACCCTGTTGATGGGAAAATCATCATGAGTAACTTGTGTTCAGAAATCCTCCAGGTTCAAGAACCAAGCTTGATCAACGATGCCCAAGAATTTGTCCAAATGGGAACTGACGTCTCATGTAACCTTGGTTCAACCAACGTGGTTAACATGATGACTTCACCTGATTTTGGACGTTCGATTCGTGCCATGGTCCGTGCTTTGACCTTCGTTACAGATAGCTCTCATATCGTGGCCGTTCCAACTATCGACCACGGAAATAAACTGGCGCATTCGTTCGGACTTGGAGCTATGGGACTTCACAGCTACCTTGCGCAACAATTGATTGAATACGGATCCCCTGAGTCTGTTGAGTTCACAAGTATCTACTTCATGCTCATGAACTACTGGACTCTCGTAGAATCAAACAACATCGCGCGTGAACGTGGTGTTACATTCCACAACTTCGAAAAATCTGATTATGCCAACGGTACTTACTTTGATAAGTACACGACTGGAGAATTTGTACCAAAATCTGATCGCGTCAAAGAACTCTTTAAAGATATCTTTATCCCAAGTGCTGAGGATTGGGCAGAACTGCGTGCTAAAGTTCAAGCAGATGGTCTTTACCACCAAAACCGCTTGGCTGTCGCACCAAATGGATCTATCAGCTACATCAATGACGTATCTGCTTCTATCCACCCAATTACACAACGGATTGAAGAACGCCAAGAGAAAAAAATCGGTAAGATCTACTACCCTGCAGCAGGATTGTCAACGGAAACGATTCCTTACTACACTTCTGCCTACGACATGGATATGCGAAAAGTCATCGATGTCTATGCTGCCGCAACTGAACACGTAGACCAAGGTCTTTCACTGACTCTCTTTATGCGTAGCGATATTCCAAAGGGTCTTTACGAATGGAAAACTGAAAACAAACAAACCACTCGTGACTTGTCTATCCTTCGGAACTACGCCTTTAACAAGGGTATCAAGTCTATCTACTACGTCCGTACCTTTACAGATGATGGTGGAGAAGTTGGCGCCAACCAATGTGAAAGCTGTGTCATCTAATCCGCTATCCTAGATAGCTATCAAAAGTCGGTTCGCCGACTTTTTGTGCGGTATTCTATCAATTTATGGTAGAATAGTAACGATTGAATGAATAGAAAAAGAAAGTGATGCAAATGGAAACATACTACAAAGCCATTAACTGGAATGCGATCGAAGATGTCATCGATAAATCGACCTGGGAAAAACTGACAGAGCAATTCTGGTTGGATACACGTATCCCTTTGTCAAACGACTTGGATGACTGGAGAAAGTTGTCTAATAAAGAAAAAGACCTAGTTGGTAAAGTCTTTGGGGGATTGACCCTTCTAGATACCATGCAATCTGAAACAGGTGTTCAGGCTCTTCGTGCGGATATTCGTACTCCCCATGAAGAAGCTGTCTTTAACAACATCCAATTTATGGAATCTGTCCATGCTAAGTCTTACTCTTCTATCTTTTCTACTTTGAATACCAAGTCAGAAATCGAAGAGATTTTCGAATGGACCAACACCAATCCTTTCCTTCAAAGGAAGGCAGAAATCATCAACGAAATCTATCTCAATGGGACCCCTCTTGAAAAGAAAGTCGCCAGCGTTTTCCTTGAAACCTTCCTCTTCTACTCTGGTTTCTTCACACCTCTCTACTATCTTGGAAACAACAAATTGGCCAACGTAGCTGAGATCATCAAGTTGATCATTCGGGACGAATCTGTTCACGGAACCTATATCGGCTACAAGTTCCAACTTGGATTTAACGAATTACCAGAAGAAGACCAAGAAAAACTCAAAGAGTGGATGTATGATCTTCTCTACACCCTCTATGAGAATGAAGAAGGCTACACAGAGAGCCTCTATGACGGTGTGGGCTGGACAGAGGAAGTCAAGACCTTCCTTCGCTACAACGCCAATAAAGCCCTCATGAACTTGGGACAAGATCCGCTTTTCCCAGACTCAGCAGATGACGTTAACCCAATCGTCATGAACGGAATCTCAACCGGTACTTCTAACCACGACTTCTTCTCTCAAGTCGGAAATGGTTACCTTCTCGGTGAAGTAGAAGCCATGCAGGATGACGATTATAACTACGGACTATAAGACAAAAACCTTTCCAGACGGAAAGGTTTTTTTGTTGCAATCTTTTTCTAATTGGATCTGCTTTTTTTTGAAAAAAGAGGTTGGACAAACATCCAACCTCTCCGATTATTACAATTTACCTGCTACGGCATCCAACAATTCTTGGATTTTCGCTTGGTTGCTTCCTCCTGCCATGGCCATGTCTGGTTTACCACCACCACGTCCATCGACGATTGGAGCCAATTCTTTGATCACATTACCTGCATGCACATCTTTTGTCTTGCTAGCAACAAGGACGTTGACCTTGTCACCAATGGCTGCGACAAGAACAAGCACATCAGAGTAGTCTTTTTGTTTCCAGTTATCTGCAAAGGTACGAAGGGCACCTGCATCTGATACAGAAACTTGGCTGGCAATGTAACGGTGACCGTTTGCTTCTTGAACATTCTTGAAGACATCCCCTGCTGCCGCTGCTGCCGCTTTTTCCTTCAATTCTGCATTTTCTTTTTGCAATTGACGGAGTTGTTCTTGAAGACCTTCCACCTTGTGAGGAACTTCTTTGAGTTGAGGTGCTTTCAAGGTTGCTGCGACTGCTTTCAGAGCATCTTCTTGTTCACGATAAGCTTCAAAGGCTTCCTTACCAGTTACTGCCAAGATACGACGAGTTCCTGATCCGATCCCTTCTTCTTTGACAATCTTGAAGAGACCAATTTCAGAAGTATTGCCTACGTGGGTACCACCACAGAGCTCAACAGAGTAATCCCCGATAGTGACAACACGAACTTCTTTACCGTATTTTTCACCAAAGAGGGCCATAGCTCCCATTTCTTTAGCAGTATCAATATCTGTTTCAATCGTTTCGACTGCGATTGCTTCCCAGATCTTTTCATTGACTTGTTGTTCAATAGCACGCAATTCTTCTGGAGTCACAGCTTGGAAGTGAGTGAAGTCAAAGCGAAGGAATTCTACTTCATTGAGAGATCCCGCTTGGGTTGCGTGGTTACCAAGGATATTGTGAAGAGCCGCATGGAGCAAGTGAGTGGCTGTGTGGTTCTTCATAACACGATGACGACGATTGGTATCAATAGCCAAAGTGTATTCTTGGTTCAAGGCAAGTGGAGCAAGAACTTCAACCGTATGAAGCGGTTGTCCATTTGGTGCTTTTTGAACGTCTGTCACTGTCGCTACGACGTTTCCTGCAGCATCCAAGATTTGACCATGGTCCGCAACTTGTCCACCCATTTCAGCGTAGAATGGAGTTTCTGCAAAGATCAGTGATGCAGTCCCTTCAGATACAGCTTCTACTTCTGCATTATCCGCTACGATTGCTACCAACTTAGAAGGCAATTGGCTAGCATTGTAGTTGAAGCTACTTTCAACTGTGATGTTTTGAAGGGTTTCATTTTGCATCCCCATAGATCCACCTTTGACAGCAGATGCACGCGCACGTTCTTGTTGTTCCTTCATAGCTGCTTCAAAACCTTCACGATCGACTGTCATTCCAGCTTCTTCAGCGATTTCTTCTGTCAATTCTACTGGGAATCCGTAGGTATCATAAAGTTTAAAGACATCTTGACCGGCAATCACTGTTTGACCTTTGGCTTTCAAATCTTCAACGATGGTTTGGGCAAAGTGTTGACCAGAGTTTAAGGTACGAGCAAATGATTCTTCTTCACTCTTGATAATTTTTTCGATAAAGTCTTGTTTTTCAAGTACTTCTGGGTAGTAACTTTCCATGATCTTCCCAACGGTTGGAACCAATTTATACAAGAAGGTTCCTTCAATCCCCAATTTTTGACCATGCATGGAAGCACGACGGAGGAGACGACGAAGAACGTAACCGCGTCCTTCATTACCTGGAAGAGCCCCATCTCCAATCGCAAATGAAATCGAACGGATGTGGTCAGCAATCACCTTGAAGCTCATATTGTCTCCATCTGGATCATAGGTTTTACCAGACATCTTTTCCACTTCACGAATGATTGGCATGAAGAGGTCTGTTTCAAAGTTAGTCTTCGCCCCTTGAATAACGGCTACCAAACGTTCCAAACCTGCGCCCGTATCAATGTTCTTGTGTGGCAATTCCTTGTATTCGCTACGAGGAACAGCAGGGTCAGCGTTAAATTGTGACAAGACAATGTTCCAAATTTCGATGTAACGGTCGTTTTCGATATCTTCTGCAAGCAGACGAAGACCGATGTTTTCTGGGTCAAATTCTTCTCCACGGTCGAAGAAGATTTCTGTATCTGGTCCAGAAGGCCCTGCACCGATTTCCCAGAAGTTGTCTTCGATTGGGATCAAGTGACTTGGATCTACTCCCACTTCAATCCAGCGGTTGTATGAATCCTTGTCATCTGGATAATAAGTCATGTAAAGTTTGTCTTTAGGGAAGTCAAACCATTCAGGACTTGTCAAGAGTTCATAAGCCCAGGTAATGGCTTCATCTCGGAAGTAATCTCCGATAGAGAAGTTCCCCAACATTTCAAACATGGTATGGTGACGAGCAGTCTTCCCTACGTTTTCGATATCGTTGGTACGGATGGCTTTTTGAGCATTGGTAATCCGTGGATTTTCAGGTTTGATGGTTCCATCGAAGTATTTCTTAAGAGTAGCAACCCCTGAGTTAATCCACAAAAGCGTTGGGTCGTTTACTGGAACCAAGCTAACAGATGGTTCTACAGAGTGACCTTTGCTTGCCCAGAAATCAAGCCACATTTGACGGACTTGTGCACTAGATAATTGTTTCATATTTTTCTCCTAATTTTTTTAAGCTTAATTTGCGCCAGCTTCTAACATTTCGACATAATCGATGGCGACACAAAGTGAGATGACTAAATCAGCGTATTCATCCTCATACACCGATACTTGGTAGGTAGAGGTTAAATGAAAGAGTTCCTTGCTAATCTCAGCGACGATTTGATCCCGATCATCGAATAATTTGAATTCTAGGTCCCAGATATTTCCTTGTACCCGAAGTCCCAAATCTTCGATATCGTATTTATCCCTGAAGAGCGTCAGCTTTTTATGGATAAAAAAGCGGTCCCCATCCTTCAACTCAACCACAAACTTAGGAAGAAGGCTGATTGTTTTTTTAGTAATGTGGCTCACTTCTTGTCCATTCTTATCGTAGATGGTAAAAGTCTTGGGAATCTTAAGAAAAGATCCCTCAACCTGGTACTCAACATTTCCCAACTCATCTTTGATATCGAACCGCTCGCCACCCAATCGAAATTTTTGTTTCACTTGATAGGTTCGCATCTTTTGATCTCCTTTAAAAAGCTCCAGACAACTGCCCATAAACAAAAGACAAGCCACCAAACGAAGGGCGAAAAACCGCGGTACCACCTTCATTCAATGAACTTGTCATTCTTCATTTTGTATGCAATTGTCTCAGCCGAGTAGCAAAATCATTTCCCTTCCATGGCTCGCACCCCCGCCACTTCTCTGATTCCGAGTAACAATGATTTATTCTCAACTATTTCATTATACAAGTTCCAAAAGGAACCGTCAACTATTTTTTAGATGATGAGCTGCTATCACTTGTTTGAACACCGATATTTTGCAAATATTGGTTGAAGGTTGATTTGAAGGCATCATCTTTGACCTTGATATTGGCATTGGTCATCGCTTTTGCAATAATGCTACGGATGTAGTTAGTATCTTGCTTACGACCGTCAACAATGATCTCTTTCAAACGTTTTTCGTATTTCTTCCAGTCAGAACCTTTTTCTGTCTTCTTATTCAATTTGACAATATAGTAGCTAGCAGAATAGTTTTGACCTGCTGAAACTGTGATCACATCTGAAATGCCGTTTTCATCCAATTTAAAGGCAGCTTCTTTGACTTGAGATGGGATACCTGATGTTCCTGAATCGAACTTAACTTCGCCACCTTTATCTTTTGTAGCAGTATCTGTTGAATTGTCTTTGGCGATTTGGGCAAAGTCTGCACCTTCCGCTTTAGCAGCTTCCAACACTTCTTTTGCTTTATCTTCTGAATCTAACTTGATAATTTGTGCTGTTACTTCTGGTGTGTAAGATTCAAAAGCTGCCTTGTAGTCAGACTCTTTGATATCTTTCTTAGCCGCTTGGTTGACTGCATATTCCAACAACATATTGCTACGGATTTGTTTCTTCGCTGTTTCTTCCGTCAAGCCTTGTTGCGCCAAGTAAGCATCGAATTGCTTGCCTAATTGTTTCTTTTGTTTAGCCAATTCTTTATCGACTTCTTTATCAGAAACTTTTGATCCATATTCTTTTTCAAAGACTTTATTGATGGTCATTTGGAAAAGAACTTGTTGAGCACCTTGGTTGTTTTTGATTTCATTATAGAAATCAGAAACTGTAATCGTGTCCCCTTTCATGGTCACGATATCTTTGTTTGTGCCATTGGCACACGCTGCTAGTGTTACGACTGATAGCAAGGTCACAGCACCTGCTACAAGTTTTTTCTTCATGAAAATTATTCTCCGTTCCTTTTTAAACTTCTTCTATTTTACCACAAATTAGAGAGAATACCTTAAATTTACCTAAAAAGAGCTAGGATCTGGCAAGGTTACAGTCTCTGTATTTTTCCGAATCATCAAAATACCATCTCCAAGTGGCACCAAACTAGCGGTCAAATCTGGATGATTGAGAGTCGCATGAAAGAGGTTCTGAAGCCCCCGGTAAATGGTTCGTTGCCCACGACGTACTTCCATGATGTCCTTGGCAACATCTCCTCCTTGGAAAATATCATCCAATACCACGACTCCCCCAACCTCTAAGAGTTCGAGAATTCGTGGCAAAAAGACGATGTACTTAGACTTAGCAGAGTCCATAAAGACAAAGTCATAGGTCTCTGTTAAATCCTGCAAGACATCTACTGCATCTCCTTCAAGCAAGGTGATTTGTTTTCTCTGATCGTATTTAGCCAGATTTTCCTTGGCAAAGCCAATCATCTCTTCATTCCGATCAATAGTGGTAATTTGTGCATCGGGAGCATTTTCAGCCATTAAGAGCGCTGAAAATCCAATTGCTGTCCCAATTTCCAGGATTTTCTTTGGTTGTAGGGCTTGCAGGAGTAGTCTAAAGTAAGCTACCGTTTCATGCGGAATAATCGGAATATTTTCCTTGCGGGCGAATGCTTCTAACTCCTCCAAGGCACCTGCTACCGGTTTTTGACGCGTGCGCATAAAGTCAACGATCTCGTCTTTAACCACTGGCCGGCGCATATTGTGGTTGGCATTTTTACTATAAGACTCTACCATCTTATGCGAGTCCTAATTTTTCTACTAGGGCTTCAAATTCATTCAAACGACGTTCGAAGACCGCAAAGGCTGCGTCCAAGTAGTCTTCTTTTTCCATATCCACACCTGCTTTGCGGATGACGTTGAGTGGATAATCAGAATTTCCAGCCTTCAAGTAGTCGATATATTTATCACGATCTTCTTGTGTTCCATGAACAATCTTTTCAGCTAAGGCCGAAGCTGCTGCAAAACCTGTTGAATATTGGAAAACGTAGTAGTTATAGTAGAAGTGAGGAATACGAGCCCATTCATATTGGATCTCAGGGTTGTCTTCTTTTGAAAGACCATAGTATTTCTCATTAAGTTCTGCATAGAGGTTATTCAAGAACTCACTAGTCAATACCGTACCTTCTTGGTCTGCTTTATGAATAGCATGCTCAAATTCGGCAAACTGGGTTTGACGGAAGACGGTTCCACGGAAGCCATCCAAGAAGTGATTCAAAATAGCAAAGCGAGTTGCATCGTCTTCTACTTCTTCTAACAGACGTTCGGTCAGGATATTTTCATTGGTTGTAGAGGCGATTTCAGCAAGGAAGATGGAATAGTCCCCATAGACATACGGCTGAGTTTCACGGGTATAGCTAGAATGCATACTGTGACCAGTTTCATGCACCAAGGTGAAGAGATTATCCAATGTATCTTGCCAGTTCAACAACATGAAGGCATTGGTATCATAAGAACCTCCTGAATAGGCACCTGAGCGTTTTCCTTGGTTGACTTGCACATCAATCCACCGTTCGCTGAAGGCACGTTTCACGCGAGAAAGGTAGTCCTCACCCAAAACAGCCAAGACTTCTTCTGCTTTGGCCAATGATTCTTCATAGGTAAACTTGTAGTCTGTATCGGATAATGGCGTATACATATCGTACATCTTCAAGTCTGAGATTCCAAGAATTTTTGAACGCAATTGCACATAGCGTTGCAAGAGTGGCAAATGTTTGTTCACGGCTGCTACCAAGCTATCATAAACACTTTCTGGTACAAAGTTTTCAGAAAGGGCCGCTTCACGGGCAGATGAGAATTTGCGGACTTTGGCATTGAAGTTGTGAACTTTCACATTGGTTTGCAAGGTTTTAGCATAGGTATGTTGGTACTGTTCATAGACCTTGTAGAGACCTTCGTAAGCTTCTTTACGAACGGCACGATCTTTTGATTCTACCAAAGAAATATAGTTTCCATGGGTTAATTGAACTTCTTCGCCCTTGTCATCATGCACAGTTGGGAAAACAATATCTGCATTGTCCAAGATTTCAAAGGTTTCCCCACCAGCCGCAAAGATCTCACCAGCTCCTGCAAGTAATTCCTCTTCTTTTTGAGACAAGACATGTTCTTTTTTCTCTAGCAAACGATCAAAATAATGACCATATTGTTCCAAGGCTGGAACTTCACTCACAAAGGCCTTATACTGCTCATCCGTAATGGCCATGAATTCAGGCTCATAGAAGGCAAAGGTTTCACCTAACAAGCTATAAAGAGACATCCCTTTTGATTGGTACTCTTGGTATTTAGCCACTCGTGTGTCTTGGTCATTTTTCATATGAGCATAGACGTAGACCTTTTCTAAGCGACGGCTCAATTCCAAATATGCATTGGTTGTATCCAACAGTGTTTGCGCCGAATCCAACAAATGACCAGCATAGTGGCTTGCTGCTTTAATATCCGCAGCTAAGCTTGCTGCTTCTTCTTCCCAAGCTTGATCTGTCGCAAAAATTGTCGACAAATCCCATTGGTATTTTTCATCAATTTCATTACGTTGTTTTACCATTTCGATTAATCCTCCAATGGTTCTATTTTAGCATAAAAATGAACATTTCGGGAAGATTTCTATCTTAGAAAGTTAGCTTTTCTGTTGAGCATAAAAACGTGGGGGATAAAGGATCTGAACGGGTTGGATCCCTTGCGACTGATAATAGACCATAAATTTCTGGTAGTAATCTTCTACATCCTCTTTAATTTGGAGCAAATTCTGTGAAAGGATCGGACGACAAAGAGGATAAAAGAAATCTAGCCCCAGTTCCATCAGATGGTGTCCCTGCAAATAGAGTTCTTCCTGAAGCTTCAGCCACTTTGGATGACGATAAAAGAGTTGCTGCTGTATATACGTTAAAAATGTACGATCGAGCTCGACTGCCATTTGCTGCATGGGTTGCGAAAGATAAGGGGTCCGTAAGACTTCCAGTAAAGACCTTTGACCAAAAGGGAAAACTTCTGTTTGATAATGCAATCGCCCTCTCAAATCCTCATGGATGAGGTATTGCAGGCGTAACTCTTTCTTTATTAGATCCAATTCCCAAAGATGGAACCCGCGATTCTGACTAAAATAAAGAAAACCAGCCTGTAGCTTTGTCAGTCTTTCCTTGAGCCACAACTTTTTACCAAGTAACCAATAGACCTGGTAACCATGGGATCGATAAGCATCGCTTCTCTCCTTCAAACGTTCTAAAGATAGGGAGCTACACTGCACTTCCAAAGCTAAGTTCTTGTCCACTATTAGAAGATCCGCAATTTGTTGAAAATCTGCTAAATAACTTTCTACTTCTGTATTAGACTCCTTAGAGGCCCAGTCATAAAGACTGGCTTTCAATTCCAGATGTTCAAAACTCTCCGCTTCGTGATGATAGGGACAATGCTGTAATTCTACATGAGCAAAATGAGCCCTTAGAACCGAGCCATTTTTTAGACGCACTGGACTATGACATGCTAGACAATAGAAGGGCCCTTCTGTCACAGCTGGGATCTCTTCCATACAGTTCCACCGCTTTTGATTGTTATCCATGGCAATAAACATAGGCCCACCTCCTCATCTATATCATTCGAAAAAAAATAAGAAAAAGGCTGGAAATTCCAACCTTTTCTTCCTTTTATTCTTCAGAATCTGAATCTGAATCATCACTGTCGTCATCTGCAACAGGAGATTTACTCAATTCTTTCTGCATATCTTTCATTTCTTTACGAGTACTTTCCAACTCTTCTCGAGCATCTTTCAAGCTTTCGATCAAAGCTTCACGGTCTTCTTTAGGAACGACTGTGCTATCTGAACCGATGCTTTTCAAGCCTTCATTAAAAATATCTTTTTGGTTTTCCAATTCTTGCTTCAAGGCGCTAACAGTTGCATCGTATTGCTCTTTTGCAGAACCTGTCACAGACTTACCTGCTTCTTCGGTAAGTGAAACAGATTGATCCATTAATTTTGCAAACAACTTTTTGAAGTCCCCAACAGTTTTTGCTTTACTGATTTCAGCATCTGTTAAGAGGCTAGAAGATGACGTATCTTCTGAATCTGTTGAAGTATCCTTACTTTTCGAAGTGTTGGCAGATTTGCTCGTCACTTTAGTAGTTGATTGACTATTTGAAGTTTCCTTCTTTGTGTCTTGTTTGTTTGAACAAGCAGCTAGGGAAACAATCGTCAAAAGAGCAGCTGTCGATAAGATCATTTTTTTCATAAAATGGTCTCCTTTATATTTATTTCACCTCATTCTATCATCGAATACTTTGATTGTCAAATTAATCACTAGTTCTTAATAATAGCAAAAAAGTTGGACAAAACACTATGAGATCAGTGTTTCTGTCCAACTCCTCGATGATTAGTCATACAATTGTAACAATTTCATTAGTCTACTTTGCCACCAAAAAGGCCGTGAGCCTTCCCTTGGGGCATTTTTAAGGCAAAGCTCAGTAAAAAGACGATCCCTACAATCCCTGCTAAAAAGAAACTCATGACTTGGTAACCACCTCTTTCAATACAGAGGGCTGCGAGGGGTTGTAAGAGAATGGTTCCTAAATAACGAGCTCCTTGGACAATGGCCATGGCAAGAACCAAGTCTTTGCCATTTACCTGTTGGGCGATAAACCGTAAGGAGACCATAATCAACACCATCCCTGTTGTATGCTTGGCTAAAAGAGTTAGAAGCACTTTTAAGAAGACAGGACTTGGAAGAGCGTAGACGGCATATTGAGCGAAAATAATTCCGATTGGAAGAGCGATCAAAACCCGTAAAGGCCAGTGGTCCATGAATCGATCAGAGAAAAAGATCAAGGGAGCTTCCACTACGACGGAGACAGCTACAACCGTAGAGGCAATATGGACTGGTAGACCACTATCCATGAGCAATTCAGGAATATAGGTATGACCAATATTTCCAACCCCTGAAGCCAAGCCAATCAAAATGATAAAGAAGAGGTAAGGTCCATTGTGAAGAAGGGGGCGAATAGAGACCGGCTCTTTAACTTTTTCTTCCTTTTTCTCTCTTGTCTTCATCCGAACGGCACTTAGACAGAAAATGCTGAGTACAATGGTGATCAAAACCGTATAATAGACAGCTTGAGGGCTAAACTGATGATAGACCCAGCCGGCTATTTGGACACCGACCGAGTAGCCAATGGTTCCCCAAACGCGAATCTTCCCAAAAGCGTATGGACTTTGCGTCGCAAATACTTCCATCATGGGAGCTGTCCCATTCAAACAGACTAGAACAATCCCATAAAAAACGGTCAGCCAAAAGAGATTGGGAGCCCAAAGAAAACCGAAGACACCACCAATGATCACACTCAGACTGAGGGTCGTCATTTTTACGATTCCAAATCGCTCATTGATATAACCAAAGAAGGGTTGGGCTACCATAGATAAGAAAAAGGCAACCGATACCAAGGTCGACACTTGAGTTGCACTATAGTGCTTTCCCATCAAATAAACGGAAATAAGGGTCGTAAAGAGAGATGTGGACATAAAATAAAAACTATAGAGCAGCATATACGCTGCATAAGAATTTCGGAATCTTTTCATATAAGTCCTTTCTAAAAGTATCTTAATAGAACAATGACAAAACCCAACTGACAATCAGTTAGGTTTTATTTTATTCTTTATTATAGCGCTTTTGAGCCTCTTTTTTGCGTCTCTCACGACTTTGTTTTTCAATCGAGAGAATGATGACAATAATGAGAATCGGAATCAAAATCAGGAAGTGATCCAGCGAAAGCCATTTACTGTGCTTAGCCGTTGTCTTTTTCACACTTGCTGTTTCTTTGACAAGCTCTGGCTTGGCCCCTTCTTCCACCTTCATATCATCTCGGATACCTTCAGACAACGTATAGAGATCATTATCTACTGTCAGATAGCCATCTTTTACCGCAAGGGTCGGTTCTTTAGCACCTTTTTTAACCGTTGCATAGAAGGGTTTTTCGAGTGTATAGGTCTTGCCGTCAATCTTCTGGACACCCGCATCTAACAATTTTTTATAGCCAAAATCTTTATAAGCTTTTTCGATCAAAGCATTGCCAAACGGATGGCGGTAATATTCCCCATCTTGGTCTGCCCAATCTCCTACGCCCATAATGACAGCAATTAAGCGCTGATTGCCCCGTTTGATGGTCGCGATATAGTTGAAAGCTCCACGAGGACTTGAACCAGTTTTTAAACCATCCACACCTTTCAAGGCATACTTGGCTCCTGGCAATGAATAATTGTAGGTATCAAAGGTTTCCTCATACGGAGTTCCTTTTTTGACCGTGACTTGGGCTTGATTGGTATAGTTTAAAATATCTGGGTATTGATTGATAAAATGATAGACCAAAATCCCTAAATCACGCGCAGTTGTCTGGTTGGCCGCATCATTTGGATAATTGTTTACCTGATAGTAACCTTGCAAGGTTGAGATGGCCGCTCCACTCGGGTTATTCCAGACCGTATTGGTCATCCCCAATTCCTTAGCCTTGGCATTCATACGCTCGATAAAGGCATCTGGATCATTGTTGGACATGAGATTGGCCAACATGAGGGTCGATACATTTGAGGATGGAACCACTGTCATGGTAATCAACTCAGGAATTGTATAGTCCACACCAGCAACAATATTATTGTTGGAGATCTCATAGATCTTTCCGATCGCTTGGTCTGAAGCGGTCGCCTTGATCACTGTATCCTTACTGATCTTGCCATTTGCCATATCTTCAAACAAGAGATAGAGCGTCATGAGCTTACTCATGCTGGCAGGATCTCTGACTTCATCGATATTGTCCTTCCAAAGAACATTTCCCGTATTACCGTCAATGATGAGCGAAGAATGTGGACGGTTAATGGCTTGGACATTGTCATTTGGATACATCTTTTGCGCCATATCCACCAATTCATCCGCACTCGCTAGAATTGGCTGGCATAAGAGACTCAGAAGGAGGCAAATATGGATCAAATATTTTTTTATCATAAACTTTTCCTTTATAACAGACTAATCAGCTGGAGGCTAAAATAAGCTTCTAGCCCTCATGCTCTTTTCTCCTGTCTCCCAGTAGATGAAAAGAGCCAAACACAGCAGATAATTACTTGTATTGTACCATACTTTGAAGCAGAAAAAAACCTATCTGGCCCGAATAAATCGGCGATAGGTCCTGTTTTTTATCGACTTAACAAGTTCAAAGCTTCCTTATCCGCAATAATGGTCACATTTGGATGTCCTTGAAGGGCACTAGCTGGCACTTTTTCTGTCCTTTCACCCTCTACTGTACCTTTGATCGCTTGGGCTTTTGATTCCCCATAAGCAAACAAGACAATTGATTTCGCTGCTAAGATATTGGCAATCCCCATCGAAATGGCTTGGGTTGGTACATCTTCGATCTTATCAAAGAAACGAGAATTAGCTTCAATGGTAGAATCATCCAACTGAACTAAGTGGGTCTGACTATCAAAGGATGTTCCAGGCTCATTAAAACCGATATGTCCATTGCGTCCGATTCCCAAGATCTGAAGGTCCACTGGATGCTCTTCGAGTATTTTGTTATAACGGATCACTTCTTGATCGGCAGATTCTTCTACACCTGATGGGAGATAGCTTTCTTTGAACGGCTTGGCATCAAAGAGATTTTTCTCCATGAAATAACGATAAGATTGAGGATCATCTCCCGTCAACCCTACGTATTCATCTAAGTTCACACTGATTAGATTAGACAGATCCAAATCACTTTCACGAATTTGTTTATAAAACTCAAGGGGACTGCTTCCAGTCGCAAGACCTAAGGTTTGAGCACCTTCCTTTAAGGTTTCTTTTAATATATCAAAGGCAACTTTTCCACCTTCAATTTGGTCCTTTACTTCAATAATGTTCATTGGATAGACCTCCTATTTCTCTATGCTTTTATTATATGGTATAGACCAATTTTTGTCAAGTGAAACCGCTATCTTTTTCTGGCATTTTTTTCATTTTCAAGTCGATTCGTGATATAATGAAAGGTATGATTGTATCACTATTATTCATCATTTTTTTGATCGGACTCCTTGTCTTTCTCTTATCTTTCTTGATTCATCAAAGAAAGATTCTCAAGGTCCTGATCTTTTTGATGGGAATTTGCCTGATGCTCTTAGCTGTCGGGACTACCATCTATCTACTCACAAATTTATTATAAAAGGAGCGCAAATGAATACCAACGACTTTGACTTTGATTTGCCTGAAGAACTGATTGCCCAAACCCCTCTTGAAAAACGAGATGCCTCTAAACTCTTGATCCTCGATCGAAAAACAGGGCAATTCCAAGACCGTCATTTTGATGCAATTTTGGATGAATTGGAGCCAGGAGATGCTCTTGTCATGAACAATACGCGCGTGCTACCTGCTCGTCTTCATGGAGTCAAACCAGAAACAGGTGGTCACGTCGAATTCCTTCTCCTTAAAAATACCCAGGATGACTGTTGGGAAGTCTTGGCAAAACCTGCAAAACGCTTAAAGGTAGGGGCCACAGTCAGCTTCGGAGATGGTCGTTTGACCGCAACCGTTGAGGAAGAATTGGAGCACGGAGGCCGCATCGTTCGCTTCCACTATCAAGGGATCTTTTTAGAAGTCTTGGAAAGCCTTGGTGAAATGCCACTTCCTCCCTATATTCACGAAAAACTTGCTGACCGCGAGCGCTACCAAACCGTTTACGCCAAAGAAAATGGTTCTGCTGCAGCTCCAACGGCAGGACTTCATTTCACCCAAGAATTGCTCCAAAAGATTGAAGCAAAAGGGGTTCACCTGGTCTATTTGACCCTTCATGTGGGCCTAGGAACCTTCCGTCCAGTATCTGTGGACAATCTTGAAGACCATGAGATGCACTCTGAATTCTACCAACTTTCTGAAGAGGCTGCTGCTACCCTTCGTCAGGTAAAAGCTGCAGGGAAACGCATCGTAGCCGTCGGAACGACTTCTATTCGAACTCTTGAAACGATTGGAAACAAATTTGATGGTGATATCCAAGCCGATTCCGGCTGGACCAATATCTTTATCAAACCAGGTTACGAATGGAAAGTCGTCGATGCCTTTTCAACCAACTTCCACCTTCCAAAATCAACTCTGGTCATGTTGGTTTCTGCCTTTGCTGGCCGTGAATTAACCCTAGAAGCATACCACCATGCGATTCAAGAACGCTACCGTTTCTTCAGCTTTGGGGATGCTATGTTCATCAAGTAAAGGAGTCTCTCATGAATAAAATTGAAAGCCGCCATCGCTTGATCCGCTCGATCATTTCTGAGCGTAGGATTCATACCCAACAAGAACTCCAAGAAGCCTTAGAAGCTAATGGCGTTCTCGTTACCCAGTCTACCCTTTCACGGGATGTCAAATCCTTGAATCTAGTAAAAATTAACGAGGGGGATAGTTCCTACTATGCCATGAACACCATCGCTCCTTCCCGTTGGGAAAAGCGCCTGCGGATGTATATGGAAGATGCCTTAGTTATGTTACGGCCCGTTCAAAACCAGGTCGTTGTAAAAACTCTTCCAGGTCTTGCCCAATCCTTTGGAGCGATCTTAGATGCATTGGAACTCCAAGAAATTGTAGCGACCATCTGCGGAGACGATGTCTGTTTGGTCATCTGCGAAGACAACCAAGGAGCTTTGGATTGTTTTGAAAAATTAAAAGAATTCACCCCACCCTTCTTCTTTAGTAAATAAAAAGTTTGGAAACTTGGTTTCCAAACTTTTTATGTTGTGGCTAAGCGTTGAATGGCTTCTCGATAGATTTCCATCGCAGCGTATAGATCGTCAATTTTTGCACGTTCATTGGCTTGGTGCTCAGTCTGCTCTGCACTTGGGAAAAGAGCCCCAAAAGCGACACAATTTTCCATGGTCCGCGCAAATGTCGCACCACCAGAAGACATAGCTGGCGTCTTATCACCAGTTTCTTCCTGATAAACGGCCATCAAAGAGCTGACTAAAGGACTATCCAAAGGAACATATAAAGGAGCCAGATAATCAAACTCTTCATATTCCAACTGATAACTAGCTGCAATTTCTTGCAAACGAGCTACCAAGGCATCCTTGTCTGCTAAAACTGGAATCCGGATATCAATTCCGATTTCCGATTGTTCTTGATCGATCACAAGGGTCGCAAGATTGAAGGAAAGATCTCCACTTGGTTCATCTGTAATTCTGCCAAATAGAGCCTCACCAGTTGCATCCTCACCAACTGCATCTGCGATAAAGAGCAAAGCTGGATGGGGTTGGATGAGGGATAAACTTTCCGCTAAACCGACAATGGCATTCACTCCTTCAGCTGCATCTTTAGAATGCTTGGAAACACCCAAGACCGTTACAGAATCTTCTGTTTGGCTATACTGAACCCCACTTTGATCCAAAACAGGAAGCAACTCTTCCAAACGATGACCAGCATAGGTCGCCTTGTCTGGAACAACATTGAGGGCCTGACCAGCTTGTAAGGGAAGATCATCCCAACCTGGACCATGCAATTTCACTTGTAATAAGCCTTTTTCAGCATAGGTTAATGGGAAAGAGGAATCCGGTGCAAATCCAAGATCTGCTTGCTCTTCGATTTGGTTGTAGCGGTTCATACAGCGCCACAAGGTTTCTTCATCCGTCCCAAAGATAAAGCGGATTCGTTTGGTAAACTGGATGCCATCATCCAGCAAACTCTTAACTGCATAGAGAGCAGCGAGGGACGGCCCCTTATCATCCTGCACACCACGACCTACTAAATAATCACCGACAATGGTCGCTTCAAAAGGTGGCGTTTGCCAATCTTTTAGATCACCGGCTGGAACAACATCCAAGTGACAAAGAACGGCCAGGAGTTCTTCCCCCTGACCGATCTCTGCATATCCATAGTATCCTTCAGGATCTATATATGTTTGAAAACCTAATTCTCGAGCAAGCTCTAAGGTTTTTTCTAGGACATCTTGGATAGCTTGTCCAAACGGTGTTCCATTTTCCCCTTCGTTTAATACTGAGGGGTAAGAAATGATGGTTTGAAGCGAGTTTAAAAACTGCTCTTTTACATCGTTCTTTATTCTATTTTTCATGAAACACCTACTTTATTCTATTGCAAGAATGGAACCACAGTTCCTAGTAGAAGAAGGGCAATGGTGATCACAACAATCGCTACGACCAATTTACCCATGAATTTCCACCATGCACTCAAGTCAACACGTCCAAGAGCAAGAGCTCCCATTACGATACCTGAAGTTGGTGCGATCAAGTTCAAGACACCAGATGCAGATTGGTAAGCTGTGACAATCAAGCTACCTGGTACATTGACGAATTTACCAAGAGGTGCCATGATACCCATTGTTGCACTGGCAAGACCAGATGATGATGGGATCAAGAATGACATTGGCAAGTAGAAAATGTAAGTCAAGACAATGAACAATTGAGATGAAAGACCTTTCAGTCCTTCTTCACCCCAGTGAAGAATTGTCGCAGTGATCATACCGTCGTTCATGATGACTTGGATACCACGTGCTACCGCTACGATAAGAGCAACACTCAAGAGGTCAGCTGCACCATTCATGAAAGATGAAATGATTTTATCTTCTTTCAAGCCATAAATGATACCAACAAGGATTCCCATGAAGGCAAAGAGCATAGCTGTTTGAGGGAAGTACCATGTACCAAGAGCATCTGTGTTACCGATCAATTGACCAAGTACTGGAATTTTATGGAGAGATTCGTTGAAGGTTTCAAAGAATTTAATACCCAAATCTTTGAATGGGATAAATCCAGCAACCATGATAACGAATGTTGAGATGAAGACGAGCAAGACACGTTTTTGTTTCTTGTTCATTTGTGAAGGAATTTCTTCGCCACTATCAACATTGAAGTGTTTCAAATCTTCTTCACGAGTTGCATAGGTGAGAGATTTGGTTGGGTCTTTTTGAACCTTATCTGCATAACGGTATACATAGTATGTGCTAAGTCCTGTCAAGACAATCCAGAAGATTACACGGAGCAAGAGACCTGAAGCACTTGAGATACCTGCAGTATCAGAAGCGATAACTGTTGCAAATGGGTTCAATGTTGACGCCAAACATCCGATTTGGGATCCTAAGAGGATAATGGCTACCCCTGTCAAGCTGTCAAAACCAACGGACATCATAACAGGTACAAGAAGTGGATAGAAGGCCATGGTTTCTTCACCCATACCATAAGTTGTACCACCAAGGGCAAACAATGGCATCAAGATCAAGATCAACATTTTTTCGCGGCCTTTGTATTTACGAACGATAGAAGCAATCCCTACATCAAGGGTACCTGTTTCATTCACAACACCAAGGAAACCACCGACCATCAAGATAAAGAAGGCTACGTCAATCGCTGCACTGGTTGGTGCTTTACCAAGCATGGCATTGATTGGGGCCATCAAGACATCCCAAATCCCTTGAGGATGTGCTTTTACAGATTCATAACTACCTGCAATGATAGCACCTGCATCGTCAACCTTGTATTGACCAGCTGGAATAATCCAAGTTAACACTGCCATAATAGCAATGATAATTAACAATACGGAAAAAGATGAAGGCATCTTAAATCCTTTTTTCGTTTTTTCACTCATTTGTCTTCCTCCTAACGCAACAAAGTGTGAGTGATGTTTTACAAGAGCATCTTGTAAAACGCTTACCTATAGATTTATTCTATCACAATAAGCTTTAAAATACTAGTTTTTTCCTAATTTTTCATTAGTCTTTTTGGATAATTGTTCCACTTTCAGACTCAATCAAAGCGCCAAGGTTTTCAAGTGACGTAATAACTGCTTTTCCTTCTGGACGACCATTGACGAAGGCAATGGCAGCTTCTACTTTAGGAAGCATGCTTCCTGGTGCAAATTGGTCTTGTTTGATGTATTCTTCCAATTGAGCTACATTGACATGTTCCAATTTTGCTTGGTCTGGTTTGTTGTAGTTCACAAAGACATAATCGACACCAGTCAAGACAATGAAGAGGTCTGCTTCTACTAATTCAGCCAAACGTTGAGATGCAAAGTCTTTATCGATGACAGCTTCAACACCTGATAAGCTACCATCTGCTTCTTTCACAACTGGGATACCACCACCACCGGCAGCTACAACGACTTGACCGTCGTTCAACAAAGTACGAATGGTATTGATTTCTTTGATATCCACTGGTTTTGGTGAAGCCACAACTTTACGCCAGCCACGACCAGCATCTTCTTTGAAAGTTGCTCCTGATTTTTCAGCTTCTGCTTTTGCTTCTTCTTCTGAGTAGAATGGACCAATTGGTTTGCTGAGGTTGACAAAAGCTGGGTCGTTCTTATCAACAACGACTTGTGTCACAACAGAAGCCACGTCTTTTTCGATTCCTTCTTCAAGAAGAGCATTTTGAAGAGCATTTTGAAGCCAGTAGCCAATGCTTCCTTCGGTCATAGCAACTAATGAATCAAGTGGGAAAGCAGGGTTCTTTTCAGAGTTTGTTGCCAAGTGTTGGAGCAAGAGGTTCCCTACTTGAGGACCATTTCCGTGAGTGATGATCAAGTCATCCCCATTTTTGATTAATTTGACTAAGTGTTTTGCTGTTTCTACAAGCGCTTCTTGTTGAGCTTGAGCAGAAGGATCAGATGAGAGAATAGCATTTCCTCCCAAAGCAACAACGATTTTTCTTGACATAGGTTTTCCCTTTCTATAAAAAATAGGGGCAGGACTAAAGCTAGCAGTCCAGCCCCTATAGCTGTTGGTATACGGTTATAAAGTCTTAAACTTTTGGAATGTACAAGTTACCAAGAGTAGCTGCCATAACCGCTTTGATGGTGTGCATACGGTTTTCAGCTTGGTCAAAGTGACGAGCATATTTGCTACGGAACACTTCGTCAGTAACTTCCATTTCTTCTACGCCGAATTTTTCAGCAACATCTTTACCGTAAACAGTATTTGTATCGTGGAAGGCTGGCAAGCAGTGCAAGAAGATCAAGTCTTCGTTATCAGCTTTCTTAATCAAATCCATGTTTACTTGGTAAGGTTTCAAAAGGGCAACACGTTCTGCAAATTTGTCTTCTTCACCCATAGATACCCAAACGTCAGTGTAAAGTACGTCTGCACCTTTCACAGCTTCATCGGCATCTTCAGTGATCAAGATATGAGCGCCACTTTCTTTTGCAAATCCTTCTGCCAATTCAACGATTTCTTTTTCTGGGAAGAGTTCTTTTGGTGAGAAGATGTGTACGTTCACACCAAGGATAGCACCTGTTACAAGAAGGCTGTTCGCTACGTTGTTACGTCCATCACCACAGTATACAAGTGTCAAACCTTCCAAACGTCCAAAGTTTTCTTGAACCGTCAAGTAGTCTGCAAGCATTTGAGTTGGGTGCCATTCGTCAGTCAAACCATTCCATACTGGAACACCTGAGAATTCAGCCAATTCTTCAACCATACGTTGGCTGAAACCACGGAATTCAATACCGTCAAACATACGTCCAAGAACTTTAGCAGTATCTTCTGTAGATTCTTTTTTACCAAGTTGGATGTCGTTTGCACCTAGGTATTCTGGGTGAGCACCAAGGTCGATAGCTGCTGTTGTGAAGGCAGCACGAGTACGAGTTGAAGTTTTTTCAAACAAAAGCGCAATGTTTTTACCAGCAAGATAGTGGTGTTCAATGTTGCGTTTTTTAAGGTCTTTCAAGTGAGCTGAAAGTCCGATAAGGTACTCTAACTCTGCACGTGTAAAGTCTTTTTCTGCCAAGAAGCTACGTCCTTGGAACACTGAATTTGTCATTCTATTTGTCTCCTATTTTCTTTCTAGTATTGATCAGTAAGAAGAAAGAGCTGATCCTCAAAGACCAGCTCTCGGTCTTCTCTATTAGATTTCTTCACGTTCAAATGGCATTGACATACAACGAGGTCCACCACGACCGCGAACCAATTCACTTCCGCGGATCTTAATCAAACGAAGTCCGTATTCTTCTAATTTCTTGTTTGTGACTGTGTTACGATCGTATACAACTACCACACCAGGTGCGATTGTAAGAGTATTTGATCCGTCGTTCCATTGTTCACGAGCAGCTGCAACCACATTGCCATCACCACAAGGGATCAATGTAACTTTTTCAACACCAAGGTTTTCAGCAAGTAATTCAGCCAAATCACCTTTTTCTTCAACAATCTTCAATGCTTCATTTTCATATGTTACAGAGAAGACGCGAAGGTTGCCTTGGATTTCTGGGTGGATGGTGAATTTATCGTAGTCCACCATTGTGAATACTGTATCCAAGTGCATGAATTTACGGTTGTTCGCAAATTCGAAGGCCAAGACTTTCTTGAAGCCAACGTTCTTCTTGAAGATGTTTACCAACAATTTTTCAATTGATGCAGCATCTGTACGTTGTGAGATACCAACTGCCAAGACATCTTTAGAAAGGACTAATTCGTCCCCACCTTCGATACGAGTGTCTTCTTCACGGTTGTATACCAATTCTACATTACCACCATATACTGGGTGATATTTGAAGATATATTTACCATACAAAGTTTCACGGTTACGTGTATCAGCATACATGTGGTTCAATGATACTGCATTCCCAATTGTAGCAAATGGGTCACGTGTGAAGTACAAGTTTGGCATTGGATCAATCGCAAATGGATAGTCAGATTCAACAAGGTCTGTCAAGCCTTTGTCAGCTTCAGGAATTTCTGGAAGCTCAGCTTTTTGGAAACCAGCCATTGTTTTTTCAACCAATTCTTGGTTGTCTTCAATACCACGAAGGATTTCGCGAATAGCGTTTTTAGTTTGGCGTCCACGAATGTTTGCTTCATCAAGATATTCTTCGATGAATTGTTCGCGAATTTCTGGAGTAGTCAATGACTCAGCTGCCAATTTTTCAAGATAAAGTACTTCGATTCCTTCGTTACGAAGCGCTTGAGCAAAATTGTCGTGTTCTTTTTGTGCATCTTCCAAGAATGGAATATCATCAAAAAGAAGACGCTCTAGATAGTCAGGCATCAAGTTTTCCAACTCTTTACCTGGACGGTGCAACATTACTTTTTTCAGTTTTCCAATTTCTGAGAAAACATGAATTGGTTTAGTTGACATCTGTCATCCTCCTTTTTTCTTTGAGCTTGTTCACAAGCTTATTACAGTTGTTATTATAGTCTTTAATGATACCGCTTTCACAAAGGATTCTACTTTTTGAATGCAAAGAATTTTGCGTTTTTTTGAATCTTTCCTATTTTTAGTTAATATGAAGCGTTTTCTTTGCATATTTTGCCTTTTATATTATTTTTATGAATATATATTTTTTTGTAAAAAATAAAAAAAGATCAACAAATTAGTTGATCTCTTCAAAACTTTTTAAAAAGTAGGCTGTATCTAGAAAAGTTAGTTGTTTTCTCTCATACTGGATCTTATGAGAATCGATGAGTTTCTTTAAAACTTGATTGACAGTTTCTCGAGTTGTGGCTGCTAATTTGGCGATTTCCTTCATACTAATTGGAAATGGAAGTTGATTTCCAAGGCTTTCATAGTCCTTGCACAGAATGGCTAAGGATTGAATCACACGCTCACTGGCACTAGCTGTCACGACATTGCGCAAGCGCAACTCTTGAAATTCTAAGATGGAGGAGAGCTTTCTCATAATAAAGAGCAACTGCTCCTTGCTCTCTTGGGCATATAATTCATAGAGATTGACGGGAATCACGAAACAACGCAAATCCGTCACCGCACTAGCTGTATAGTGGTAACGCTCATCCTGGAACATCCCACCATAAGGGAACAGAGCCCCCTTCTTTATATAATCCATATAGGAGAATTGGTCAGACGAATCAAATTGCTCAATACGGGCAAAGCCTTTTGCCAGAAGAAAAATGCGCTCCCGCCTATCTCCTGCATAAAACAAAATTTGTCCTTTAGGGATATCCCTGGCATGAATTTCAACAGCTAATTTATCAAATAGCTCCACTGGTAGCGCAGAAAAGGCTGGATGCGAGCGGAGCAATTGGTAATCTTCCTTTGTAATCATGTCTATACTTCCTCTTATTACTATTATTAGTATAACATACTTTTTATAGAAAAGGGAAAGAAGTCTCTTTAGAACAGAAAAGTAATTCGAAACACCAAGTGAATTTCATCCTACTTTGATAGAATAAAAGGCCTGAGCAACCCTCAGACCTTTTGTCGATTATTCATTCATATTGACACGATGCCATTCATTGATAACATAAGCCAATTGTCCCAATTGATAAAGACCAACGCCACTGATTTCAGAACTTTCTGGAGTCGTACCTCCAAGTCCTGCAGTGTAAATGGCAACCAAATAAGGAGTCGATTCACGGACAATCGCATCCACATTGAGCGCTTCCGCAACATAGCCCGGTTTTTGTTGAATGACCAAATCTGGCAAGAATTTCTTATAGTACTCACCTGGGAAAGACTCCCCAATCAATTCCAACAAATCTGCATATTTTTCTTGATGATTCCAAAGATATTGCAAGACATGGATATAATAATCCGTTGTCGTTTTATTATCTTCGCTAAAGGTTTTGACTTCTGGTGAGCGAGATTGACCATAGCGACTAAATAACTTGCGCGCTTGCTCCATTCCCCCTAAACGATCTGCCAAGGCATAGGCTGGGGTATTTTCAGAGTAAACTAATGAATAGCGTTGCATATCAGGGATAGACATGGCTCCATCAAAGGCAGCAACGTAATTGTCATGTTCCCCTACATATTCATAGTAGGTATTGTTAATGTCAAACCGATCTGTTAAATTGAGTTTCCCCTTTGTGACCTCATCCACCACCAACATGTTCAACGGTAGCTTATAGGTACTTCCTGCCGTCATTGGTTGAAGATCATTCATGGCAAATTGCTCTCCTGTAATGGCATTGCGATACGTGAAGGCAACTTGTGACGGATCAATTCCACTTTCTGCTAGGAAATCCTGGACAACTTCTACCAAACCCTTATTAGCATAATCATAAACAAGGCCATAAGCACTCATCGTTTCCATGTCTGCGTCTACTACTGCTTGCTTAGCTTCAGGAGATTTGACACGTGGTTTTTTCGTCTCAGGCGTAGACTGTTCTATATCTTTTTCTTTTGCTTCTTTTGCTTCTTTTGTTTTCTTTGCTTTTTTTTCAATTGCTGATGCTGTTGGTTGCGTAAGATGCAAGTAGCCCAGTGCGCTTGTTCCCACTAAGCACAATAGAATACTGATCGCAATCATGATCGAGCGTAGATTAAAATATTTTTTCATACGAGATTAATTATAAAAGATTCTACTGAAAATAACAAGAATTATCAGAAATAGAAAACGATTTCTTTTTAAAAAGTTTATTTCTTTTCATCAAAGGCTTATTTTCGTTTAAAGGAGCCCATAATGAGCTTAGCGATCTCACGCGCAATCGTCCGGAATAAGGAACTCAAGAAGGAATCCTTAGCTTTTTCAAGACTGGATTTTCTTGGGCGACCTGGACTGCGTTTTTGCTCTGCTTTTTCCGCCGTAGCTCGTTCTTTTTCTGCTTCTTTTTTCTCCTCTTCTTGTGCTTCCTTGCTTGCTTTAGCTGCTAATTTTTCATAGGCAGATTCCCGATCAATCGTCGTCGCATACTTTTGATGGAAAGGCGATGTTGTGATCAAGGCCAATTGTTCACTTTCATTTAAGAGGTCAAAACTCGATTGAGGAGAGAGAATATAAGCACGCTCAACAACACTAGGTTGCCCCTTCTCATTCAGGAAAGAAACCAAGGCTTCCCCTGTCCCTAATTCTGTGATCACTGTTTCTGTATCAAAGTCTGGATTCGGACGAAAACTTTGGGCAGCCACCTTGATGGCCTTCATTTCTTTTGGTGTATAAGCTCGAAGAGCATGTTGTACACGATTTCCAAGCTGTGCCAAAACAGATTCTGGTAGATCTTGAGGATTTTGGGTAATAAAGTAAATCCCTACACCCTTCGAACGAATCAGGCGCACGACTTGCTCGACCTTCTCAAGAAAGAGCTTGCTTGCATCCTTAAAGAGGAGATGGGCTTCATCAAAGAAGAAAACCAGTTTTGGCTTTTCGGGATCCCCAACCTCGGGAAGTGTTTCAAAGAGACGAGACAACATCCAAATTAAAAAGGTTGAATACAATTTTGGTGAATGAAAGAGCTTTGTAGCCGAAAGAATATTGATATACCCACGCCCTGATGCATCGAGTTGCATAAAGTCATTTAAATCAAGTGCAGGCTCTCCGAAAAACTGATCCGCTCCTTCTTCTTCAAGAACCAAGAGGCTTCTTTGGATCGCACCGACAGATTGTTTGGTGATATTACCATATTGGGCAGAATAGTCTGTGCTGTGTTCATAGACTTCCTTTAAAAGTCTTTGCAGGTCCTTCAAATCAATCAAGGGCCAATCTTTCTCTTGAGCCACTTTAAAGACAATTGCAAGAATTCCTGATTGAGTTTCATTCAAATCAAGCAGACGAGACAGAAGCAATGACCCCATTCCTTCGACAGTCGCACGAACAGGATGACCAGCTTGGCCAAAGACGTCCCACAATCGAACAGGGAAGGCTTGTGGCTCAAACGGATCTGTGATACCAAGAAGCTTGTAGCGTTCTTCCAGTTTTGGTGTCCATTGCCCGGCTTTGGCTAAGCCAGATAAATCTCCCTTGATATCAGCTAGAAAGACCGGAATACTCTCTTTGCTTAATTTTTCTGTGAGGACCTTGAGGGTAACTGTTTTCCCTGTCCCTGTTGCTCCTGCAATCAAGCCATGACGATTCAACATACGTAAATAGATAGGCGTCTCAACTGCTCCTTTGGTAATGGTAATACTAGTCATTTCATTTCTCCCTGAATGTTTCAGTTTTCATTTTAACGGTCATCTTTTCCTTGCCTAGGCCCTTCAAACTGGGCTTCTGATAAGTAAGACACACTCCTATTAGTGTATCATTTTCCTGTCCAAACGCAAGAAATTATACTCCGATTTTCCGGATACAAACAAAAAAATCTATAAGAGCCAATTGTCGCTCTTATAGATTCCTTTATTTTATTATTTTGCTGCTGCAAACAAGTCATTAACTTTATTCCAGTTGATCACTGAGAAGAAAGCTTTGATGTAGTCAGGACGTACATTACGGTATTTCACGTAGTAGGCATGTTCCCAAACATCCAAACCAAGGATTGGTGTTTTTCCTTCAGAGATTGGTGTATCTTGGTTTGCTGTTGAAGTGACTTCAAGTTTACCTTCTTTATTGACAACCAACCATGCCCAGCCAGAACCAAAACGTGTCGTTGCTGCTGCTGTGAAGGCTGCTTTGAAGTCTTCAAATGAACCAAATGTGGCATCAATCGCTGCAGCAAGTTCTGCTGAAGGAGCTGTTTGTTCTGGAGTCATCAATTCCCAGAAAAGAGCGTGGTTCAAATGACCACCACCATTGTTGATCACAGCTTGGCGAATGTCAGCTGGAATGGATTCAACATTAGCTAACAAGCTTTCAAGGTCTTCTCCAATTTCAGGATGTTTTTCAAGAGCTGCATTCACATTATTTACATATGTTTGATGGTGTTTATCATGGTGCAAATGCATGGTTTCTTCATCGATATATGGTTCCAATGCATCGTAAGCATATGGTAATTCTGGTAAAATGATTGCCATTTTATGGTCCTCTTTTCTTTATTACTGACTTGATAATAACGCAAACAGCTAAATTATTCAACTAATCTGCTTGCAATTTCATTCATGTTTAGACGCTATTTGCCACTTTTAAAAGTGCCAAATCAAATAAGTAGTCTTTATCATACGTTCCACTTTTAATTGCATAATCCGTCTCGATGAAGGTCATCATGGCCTGCTTCAGAAAGGACAGGGAAAGCTTGCGGCTATCCCGCAAGGCAAACTTCACCTGATATGGATTGACCTTGCGTCCTGACAACTCCGACAAGCTCGCTACGATTTGGCTTTCAGATTGACCTTCTTCTGAAAAAATTTTTACTTGAGAAAACATTCGGAATTGCCCCAACAGAATAGCAATCAATTTTATTTCATCTTCTCCTTGTAAGCGGAGATCTTTCACCAAATTCCGGGCTTGATCGATTTGGCGTTTGAGAATCATTTGGGTCAGATCAAAAATATTATCTTGCAAGGTTTTGGGAACAACCTCCTCAATATCTTCGAGGGTAATCTGACCATCCTCTTTATAAGCCTGCAAAAGAGCGAGATTCTTCTGTAACTCTCCAAAATCATAGCCAGATTTTAAGAGTAGTTGGTCCAAGGAATCGCCCACAAACTGCAGGCCCAATTCTTGGGCTTGGCTTGCAAAATAGCGCTTTACCTCTTGCTCTTTAGGAGTCGCCGCTTCAATGATTTGGGCATCCCGTTTTAGGAGTTTGACCAAGCGACGCTTACTATCTAATTTTCCTTCTGCAAATATCAGCAAATGGGTCGATTCAGAAGGATTTTCCAGGTAGTTTTCAAATTGCTTCAGATCTTCATCTGTTAAATAGCGTTTTTTGGCAGTCGTCAGATCCAATAAGTGATCCAAAATCACAATTTTTTCATCAGCGAAAAAGGGAAGACTGACCAAATCCAGCTCTACCTCAGCATAGGAGGCTTCCTTCATATCAAAATAAGAATAATTCAAATCTGAGGGATCATAGCCTATTTTTTTTAAAATGTCTTTTTTTAACCATTCAAATTGACCTACATCCTCGCCTGTCAAGACAAGAATAGAAGGCAGAGTTTGAACCGTCAGATGTTTAGTGTCGGTAATTGCTTGCATGAAACTCTCTTATCTTTATCCGTTTAGTGGATTTCGTGTTCAGCAGCCATTTTTTGTTCCAATGGTGGTTTTTCGTCGGACAAATCTGGAGCTGCTACAAAATTAGGAATTTGCTCAAACGAGCTGCCTCCAAAGCTTCCTTCTGTCGCTGTGACCTGTGGTTCAGAAGTTACTCCCATAGGAGTTTCTACTGGTTGTGGGAAGGTATTTTTTCCTGGAAGCATCATGAGAATCAGGAGAGAAATAACTGTAATCACCCAAAGAAATAGGAAAATATCTAGCCCTGACAATAAATAGAGTAAAACCGGACCAAGGTTCAAAAAGATCCAAGACCAATGGATCCCAGCATCCCGCAAGCGACGCACACAAATGGCTTGACTGGGTACCAAAATGAGGAAGTAAAAGAATGCTAAGAAAGCGAGTGCCCATAGACCTGTTTTAGAATGAACAGTTGAAAAATTGAGTATTTCTTGAGCATTTTGATGGGATAAAGAAGTCACGATGTAAAAAACCCAAAGAGGCAAAGAAATCAGGAAATTCCAGAAAAAAGCTAGCCAAAAATGAGCTCGACTGGTCTTACTTGAAAAATCTGCATACTGTATCCAAAATTGCTTAAATGCGTTCATACGATTCTACCTTTACATTGATTTCACCTTCTATAATAGCAATTTTCAGCATAGAAAGCAAACCTCTCCTCATCTCTAGCGGACCGTTTCTACCCTCCAATGATCCCACCCAATCAAGCGAATCGCTCCCCTTTCATCGGTACGAAGGTAAGAAATGGATCGTTCCTCTAAACGATCAAGCAATTCTTTATGAGGATGCTGGTAGCGATTTTTCTTTCCAACGGAGATTAAGGCCAATTGAGGATGTAGCTGATCCAAGAATACATCACTAGAGGAACCTTTTGATCCGTGGTGGCCTACTTTCAAGACATCTACTTGTAATTGTGGATCGTTTTTCAATAGTTTTTTCTCTCCAGCTTCTTCCAGATCACCTGTAAACAAAAACCGTTTCTGATAAAACTGCCCATAGAGGACAATCGAATCATTATTTTTGCCATCCCCCACTTCATCAGGAGATAAGACTTCGAGATGATGATCAAAAATAGGAAGTTGATCCCCTCTCTGGACTACTTTAACTGGACTATGAAGCTGTTTCAATTTATCTTGAAATTTGGAACTGGTTAGACTGCCTGGACTGACATACACTTTTTTAACCGGGATTTGTCTGGCAACCTCTACCATATCGCCCATATGGTCCTGATCTGTATGGGTCAAGACCAAAGCATCGAGTTTTCCAACACCTCGACTCTTGAGATAGGGAATCAAGGTTTTATCCGCGTTGGCAGATTGACTGCGCTCTTGCCACTTGTCTCCACTTTTAAAAGTGACGCGTCCTCCGACATCAATCAAAATGGTCCTTCCTTTCCAATCGCGTAAAAAGATACTGTCTCCTTGACCGATGTCCACCATGGTGATCTCATTTTCTAAAGGATGCTTGGTCCAACAAAAGATGAGTAGAATCATACCGATGAACAGAAAACGAAGTTTTTTTTGCTTTCGAAGATCATATAAGGTCCCTAAAAGAAGTAAGAGGACGATCAGAGCTAATCCCGTCGGTTGACCAAATACCAACGGTAGCGACGTGAGCTTTGAGATCCAACGAATACACTCCTCTATGAGTAGAAAGAAACTATTAAAAATCGTAAGCGGCTTTAGAATCGATAAGATAAATAGCACTGTTAACCCTGGAAGGAGAACAAGATCAAACAAGAAAGAAAAGAGGAAGGTTAAAGGGAGTGACCATGGTTGAAAGACACTAAAATAATAGGTCAAAAGGGGTAAGATCCCCAGACTAATCCAGAAACTTTCCACTAGCACCTTTTTAATTCCTGAATAAGAATTAGTATCTACCAAGGTCAAAATAAAGGCATAAGCACAACTCAAGACTCCTCCAGCTGTCAGGAGAAACTTGGGCATGAGAATCATTAAGAGCATCAAGGTCATCGCCATATTTTCCATCCCTCGGATGCCCTTTTGAGAGAGGATTTTTTGTAAGAGACTGCGAACCACTGAAACAGAAAAACCTGTCAAGCCAGCATAGACCAAAGAGATTGGAAGCATCCAGATATCGACTGTCTCTTGCAAGATTCCTAGACGTAAGAGAGCTTTTCGGATCCCATTGATGAAAAAGCCGACCTGCATCCCAGACAAGGCAAACAAATGAATAATCCCTAAACTCGTGTAAAGCTGATCCATCTCCTCAAAATCCGTATCTAAATAACCAAAAAGAAGGCCGGTCATATACTGGTTCATTGGCTGCGGAAAGTGCTCCTTGCTCCAAACAATAGCTTGGCGCCTCCATTGAGATAGCCAGTCAAAAACATTCCAAGTTTGGATGGGAAGCGCGGATTGGATCGCCTCAATTTTTATTTGATAGTGAATCCCCTGTGTTTGCAAATAAGACCGGTAGTCAAATCCTCTAAAATTTCGCTGCCCTTCTGGCTCTTCTATATCACCTTTATACGTCAACTCCAACAAATGAGTTTGACTTTGCCACTGTTGTTTTTCTTTTTCTGATTTTAAAGTATAAAAGACTTGGTAGGTCCTACCCTGATTTTTAGCACGAAAAGACAGGGCGTCCCCATTGATCTTGATGCTATCTGGAATCAGGCGTAAGTGGGGTGGCAGCTGACTTTCTGCTTGTACTGGATGATCCTGTAGTCGCTGAAAGACAAAGAAGGCCGCAAAACAAAGGGTTGCTAAAGCAAGCCCTAGCAAACTTGAGCGCTCCCCTTTATAGTGATGAACCGCTAAAACTCCCACTACTACTAGACCGCTGATCGAAAGCCAAGATGGTTGATAGATACTAAAATACAGCCATAGGAGCACAAAGGCGAGATGGACAAGCGAAAAAGGGAGGTCTTTAATCCACCGTGAAAGCATCTCTTAGTTTCTCCAGTGTTTTCTCTCCGATTCCTGAAACATTCTTCAGATCATCCACTGATCGAAAAGGACCATTTGCCTCGCGATAGGCGATAATGTCCTGGGCACGTTTCTGTCCAATGCCTGATACGGTTTGGAGCTCTGATTCGGTCGCTCGATTTAAACGGACCTTGCCTGTTTTTTCTGCTGGCGCTGACGAAGTTACAGGACTTTCTGAACTTCCAAGTGCCGGAACATCCTCCCCTTCTTTAGCAACATAGATCACTGCTTCATCGGTGAGTTTTTGCGCCAAGTTGACCGATTGGCGATTGGCATCTGCTGTCATCCCGCCTGCCTTATAAATAGCATCATGGACTCTGCTATTGGAGCGCAACTCATAGACACCTGGTTGTTTGACGGCTCCTTTGACATCGACCGTAATGATCTCGGGTGCATCAGACACAGAAGTAGCCGTCTTTTCTTCTTTGGAACTATTAGTCTGCACCTTTTCTTTGCTCGAAGTTGAACTAGAAGACTGATAAAGATCCGGTATGGTGGATGCACTTGACTGAGGTCGATGAAAAAGAAAATACCCTCCAAGTAAGAGTCCGATAGCAGTAAGAGCTAAAAAGAGCTTATATTCTTTGATTTTTTCGATGATATCCTCCATAAGAAACCTCCTCTCACTTTTATTATTCGTAAAAATAAAAAAAACTGAGAAAAACTCTCAGTTTTTTTACTTGTTTTTCCGATGTTTGTCTGGATCCCATACAAAGCTTGCCAGGTAACTAAAGAGCAAGGTCAAGATGCCCACGACTAAGACAAGGGGAATCAAAAGGATTTTTAACAAGCGAATCAAGATAAAAGGTTTTGTTGGGGTGTTGATCGCTTGTGCTTCCGCATCCAAGCGATCAAACTCCTCTTGGATACGGCGAGCAACCTCTGCCACTCCTTCGTCATTCATCTTTTTAATATCCGAAATATCAATGGGATGTCCAAAGTTCATATCAATGCGTTCACCCGTTGCCAACCCTTTCAAGTCTCTTGGACCAGTATAAGTCACTGGCATGATACGGACCTTCGCCATTTTGGCAATGATGGCAACACCGCCTTTAACGTCTTGAGAATGACGACTTCCACTTGGGAACATAATCAAAGAACGGTTGCTCTTTTTCAGCATATTGACAGGATACTTAATGGCTTCTGCTCCCGGATTTTCACGGTCGATCGGAAAAGCCCCACACATGCGAATCCACCAGCCAAAAATACGATTGGTAAAGAGCTCTTTTTTTGCCATAAAGATAAATTGCTTTGGCTTGGTCGCAAAGGCCATATAGACCGGATCCCACCAAGTCCGGTGAGGCGATACCAAGATGTAGTTCTCTTTTCGATCTGGAATATTGTCCTTATGATGGTAATGGGCATTCCCATTTAAAACCCACAGAATAAAGGCAACAAGGCCACGTAAATAGGTATAAAACATAGTTGTTCCTCAAATCCATTTCATTCGTCTCTCTACAAGATATTCCATCCTGTAAAAGGTTCTTTCTTATTATACCGTATCCTGATTTTGACCGCAAACCTTTTTTAGATAAAAATTGTCTCAGCGGACCGATTCTAGATAGTCTTTTTCTCAAAAAAATGATATCATATTGTCTATGGAAACTATTGATTTAAAGGGCTTGTCCCTCAGTGAAGTCCGTAAGAAAATGGATCGCGGACAAACCAATGATTTTACAACGAATACAAGTACCAGTACCTGGCAAATTATCAAGCGCAACGTCTTCACCTTGTTTAATACCTTAAACTTTGTGATTGCCGTGGCCTTGGCTGCTGTACAGGCCTGGAGCAATATGATCTTTTTCGCAGTCATCTGCTTCAATGCCATTACAGGGATCATGACCGAGATGCGCGCCAAGCGGATGATTGATAAGCTCAACCTCATGAGTCGTGAGCTAGTGACTGTCATTCGAGACGGGGAAAAAGATGCGATTCCACCAGAAAAGCTTGTTCTGGGTGATTTAATGCTCTTATCTTCGGGTGAGCAGATCCCTAGTGATGCCGAAGTCATGTCTGGTATCGCTGAAGCCAATGAAGCTATGCTGACTGGTGAGAGTGATCTGGTCTTAAAAGAAGTTGGTGATGAACTGCTTTCTGGTAGTTATATTGCCAGTGGTCAAGTCTATGCCCGTGTCAAGCGAGTTGGAGCAAACAACTATGCCAACAAACTGATGATGGAAGCTAAAACCTTGAAGCCTATCAATTCGCGTATTCTTTATAACTTAGCGAAAATTTCAAACTTCACTGGTAAAATTATCATCCCATTTGGCCTTGCCCTCTTCTTTGAAGCACTATTGATTAAGATGCTGCCGATCAAGGATTCTGTCGTGAATTCTTCCACAGCTCTCTTGGGAATGTTGCCAAAAGGAATTGCCTTACTGACAGTTACGTCTCTTTTGACAGCGGTTATTAAGCTCGGTATGCGCAAGGTTCTTGTCCAAGAAATGTACTCAGTAGAAACCTTGGCGCGTGTGGATACCTTGTGTCTTGATAAGACCGGTACCATCACTCAAGGGAAGATGACAGTCGAATCTCTCCATAGCTTATCTGATCATTTTTCGGAACAGACGATCCAGGTCATTCTCTCTGCTTACATGCAATATAGCGAGGACACTAATCCTACTGCTCAAGCTATTCGCAAGGCTTATGGGGAGTTGGAGCATGCTTATACTGCGGAAAACATTATTCCTTTCTCAAGTGATCGGAAATGGGGAGCCATGCACCTATCTAACCTTGGAACTGTCTTTCTCGGTGCTCCTGAAATGCTCCTTAAAGAAAATCCAGCTGCTGTCGTCGAAGCACAAGCTCGTGGATCGCGCGTGCTCGTCTTGGCTCACAGTTCAGAACTGATCAGCATGCAGGAATTGAAACTGCCTGAAAATCTTGAAGGGATTGCAGTTATTGAGATTACAGACCCCATTCGTGAAGGGGCTTCAGATACTCTTGAGTATTTGCGCTCTCAAGGAGTGGATCTCAAAATCATCTCCGGTGACAACCCTGTGACAGTCTCTTATATCGCTCAACAAGCTGGCTTCAAAAATTATGAGAACTACATCGATTGTTCAAAAATTTCTGATGACCAATTAGTGGATCAAGCAGAAGAAACAGCTATCTTTGGGCGCGTGTCTCCTCACCAGAAAAAACTGCTCATCCAAACCTTGAAAGCAGCTGGTCGGACAACTGCTATGACAGGAGATGGGGTCAATGATATCCTTGCTCTTCGCGAAGCAGACTGCTCCATCGTAATGGCCGAGGGAGATCCAGCAACCCGTCAAATTGCCAATATTGTTCTTTTGAACTCTGACTTTAATGACGTTCCAGAAATTCTTTTTGAAGGCCGTCGTGTGGTGAATAACATTGGACGAATCGCTCCAATCTTCTTTATCAAAACGATCTATTCCTTCCTCTTGGCTATCATCTGTATTGCCAGTGCTCTCTTCTTTAACGTCAACTATTTGCTGATTTTCCCTTTCATTCCTATTCAAATCACCCTGATCGACCAATTCGTCGAAGGATTCCCACCATTTGTATTGACCTTTGAACGCAATATCAAACCGGTTGAAAAACACTTCTTGAGACGTTCCCTTCTGTTAGCCTTACCAAGCGCCTTGATGGTCGTCTTTAGTGTCTTGTTTATTCGCCTTTGGGGAGCAAGCCATGGTTGGTCTGCAACCGATATGTCTACTGTATCCTACTACTTACTTGGATCCATCGGTTTCCTATCCGTTATCCGTGCTTGCCTGCCACTAAATATCTGGCGGGCCCTCCTCATCCTCTTCTCTGTAGTAGGATTCTACGCATCTGCGATCGTGTTGAAAAACTTGATCGAGATTTCCCTCCTTACAGCCACTACTTTCCCAGTTTATCTGGCATTGATGGCCATCTTTACAGGAGTCTTTATCCTCACTACAATTCTCCAAAAATATGAATTTGATTAAAAAAGTTGAGAGTAAAAACTCTCAACTTTTTATGTTTTATCGATCTTTCCCCAGGCCTCTTTTCATGCTATAATAGAGCCATGACAGATATCGAATTAAAAGACGGCGAGCGCGTCAATCAACTTTTTTCAAGTGATGTGAAAATTATACAAAATCGGGAAGTCTTTAGTTATTCCGTGGATAGCGTCCTGCTCTCGCGCTTTCCAAAATTGCCCAAGCGGGGCTTGATCGTAGATCTCTGCGCTGGAAATGGGGCCGTGGGACTTTTTGCGAGTACTCGGACAGAAGCCCAGATCATTGGTGTCGAAATACAGGAACGTCTGGCGGATATGGCAACCCGCTCCATTGCTCTCAATGGCTTGAACCAGCAAATGTCCATGATCACCGATGATCTCAAGCATTTACCCCAACATATCAAGGGCAGTAAGGTGGATATTATCCTCTGCAATCCCCCTTATTTCAAGGTGGATGAGCATTCCAATCTCAATGAGAGTGAACACTACCTCTTAGCTCGACATGAAATTACGACCAATTTAGATGAGATTTGCCATGTGGCTCAGCGAGTTCTTAAATCAAATGGCCGCTTAGCGATGGTCCATCGTCCAGATCGCTTCTTGGATATCATCGAAACCATGAAACGTTACAATCTTGCACCTAAGCGGATCCAGTTTGTCTATCCCAAAGTGACCAAAGAGGCGAATATGTTGTTGATTGAGGCGATCAAGGATGGCTCACTGGATGGTTTAAAAATTCTGCCTCCCCTCTTTATTCACAATGAAGACGGCAGCTATACAGACGAGATTCATGAGATCTACTATGGAAACTAAGGCTTACATGTATGTCCTAGAGTGTGCGGATGGCTCCCTCTACACTGGCTACACCACGGATGTTGAAAAACGCCTAAAGACTCACAATGCTGGAAAAGGCGCCAAATATACACGGGCTCGCCTCCCCGTTAAACTTCTTTACCAAGAATCCTATCCAGATAAACCCTCTGCTATGTCTGCCGAGGCTCTCTTTAAAAAGAAATCACGCCAAGCAAAGCTAAACTATATCAAAAAGAACCGTCGGACTCCTTAGTCCAACGGTTTTTCATTTACAAAATGGTGATACGGTACTGGTGACTCCGTGTTTCTTGAGGAGCCAACTGGATCACACCTTTTTTATCTTCGAAGAAATCGCCCTCTTCTGCAGATGTGGAAATACCCGTCCAAGGCTCCAAGGCAATGAAAGGCCCCTTGTTATTGGTAGACCAAAGGACGAGATTCTCAAAATCTGCAAAGGCAAATTCCAAACCTTTACCAGATTTTTTCGAGAGGAGCTGCACAGATTTAGAAGCTAATTGATCTAAAATAATGGCGTCTTTTTCAAATAGTTCATGGCGCAAAGGTAGGCTACGACTATGGTCTAAAAATGGCGTCCGCTGCAGGCGATCAACCAACCCGGTTTCTGTGAACAAGAGAGGAACGCTACAGCTTTCTTCTTTTTCAAAAATCAACTCGTAGTCTTCATAGTCTTCATCTGCTAAAAGGGGACAACGAAAGGCTGGATGCCCTCCAATGAAATAAGGCATGACTTGATCTGACTCTAAATTTTGCACGCGATAGGTGATGGTGATCTCTTTCCCCTGCAATTCATAGATAATTTCCACTCGAAAATGGTAGGGATAATTTTGTAAGCTTTCGTCGTTATAGGTAATTTCAAAGACAAGACGATGGTCTGTTTGTTCTTTGAGTTCAAACTCTCTCTTCCGAATAAGGCCGTGTCTTGGAAGCTGGCCTGTCTTCACTCCATCTTTTAGATGATACTGCACTTGACCATTACGAACACTCCCGCAAATCGGAAACAGAACCGGCGCTTGTCCTGACCAATACTCTGGATCCCCTTGCCAAAGATATTCTATGCCTTCCTTACTTCGAATGGAGCTCAATTCCCCACCAAATGTCTTAAATTGTAATTCTAGATCACCATTTTTTAATGCAATCACCATGGGCGACACCTCTTTTTAATTAGTATAGTTATTATATTCATTATAACCTTTTAGAAGAGATTGTCAATTTTTATTTTTCTAGTCAAAAATTTTAAAAAAATAAGAAAAAATCCTTGACAAGGCTTGGAAATAATTGTAGACTTAATATGTTAACAGAAATATTCCATTTTAGGAATTCATTCTTTCTGTTGTCTGACTTTTTTGGATGCTCCTTATCATGATACATTTTTCTAAAAGAGTCAGTTATCATTTAGGTCTCCTTATAAATATACAAGGGTTAACAGCTGGTTAACCCTTGTATTTTTGATTTTCATTAAAAAAACGGCCTATTGCTAGACCGTTCTTAGAGCTTATTTATCCCCTTTGTTGCGGATGACAAATCCATTTTTCTTTTCATTGGAAGTACGATGAGGACGTTTGTTGCCCTTGCCTTCAAAGTCTCGGCTATTTTTATTGGACTTACGTTTGAAATCACGGCGTCCACCTTCACGGTCATCTCTGCGATTGCGGTCACGACGTTGGTCTCCACGACGGCCATTTCCACGGCCACCTTTGCCTTTTCCACCAAAGCCACCACCGGATGGTTTAAATGGTAATGGTTTTTCACGCGCAATTTCAACTTCTGGAAGGCTGTCTGGATCTTGAACAGTCAAGCTCAAGATATACATGGCCAATTCTTCAGGAGTGAATTCTGCAGCCAATTTGCGAGCATCCTTGCCAAACTTCTCAAAGTTGGTCCGGATTTTTTCATCTTCAAAGTCTCGCTCAATTTTCTTCAGCGCTACTTGTTTTTTCGCTTGGAAGGCTTCTTCTGCTGTTGCAGGTTTCATTCCCTTCATCCGCTTTTTGGTCAAGTTCTCAATGATTTGCAAATAGCCCATTTCATTTGGCGATACAAAGGTAATGGATTGCCCTGTTTTCCCAGCACGACCTGTCCGTCCGATCCGGTGAACATAGCTTTCTGGATCTTGTGGAATATCGTAGTTGTAGACATGGGTCACACCTGAAATATCCAAGCCACGTGCCGCAACGTCTGTTGCTACCAAGACGTCCAAGTTCCCATTTTTAAAGTCACGAAGGACTCGGAGACGTTTGTTTTGATCCAAATCACCGTGAATTCCTTCTGCTCGGAAGCCACGAATCTTCAGGCCACGAGTCAATTCATCAACCCGGCGTTTGGTCCGACCAAAGACGATGGCAAGTTCTGGTTGCTCCACGTCCATGAGACGAGTCATGGTATCAAATTTTTCGCCCTCTTTGACACGAATATAATATTGATCGACCAAATCGGTTGTCAATTCTTTGGCCGCAATCTTAACGTGTTCTGGCTCTTTCATAAACTGAACACCGATGCGTTTGATAGCTTCTGGCATCGTTGCTGAAAAGAGCAAGGTTTGGCGTGTTTCTGGAACACGGCTAATGATGGCTTCGATATCTTCCAAAAAGCCCATGTTGAGCATTTCATCTGCTTCATCCAGGATCAAGGTTTCAATATGATCGAGTTTCAAGGCCTTGCGCTTGATCAAATCTAGCAAGCGTCCAGGGGTTCCCACAACGATATGAGCACCTGACTTCAAGGCTTTGATTTGCTTTTCAATGCTTGATCCACCATAGACAGAGCGGACTTTGACACCCTTACTGCGTCCAAAGCGGAAGAGTTCTTCCTGACTTTGAACCGCCAATTCACGAGTTGGGGCAATGACAAGTGCTTGAATCACTGTGTTATCGACATCGATCTTCTCCAACGTTGGAAGACCGAAAGCGGCTGTTTTACCAGTCCCTGTTTGCGCTTGACCGATGACATCTTTTCCTTCAAGAGCCAACGGAATGGTTTGTTCCTGGATGGGGCTCGCTTCTACAAAGCCAGCTTTTTCAATTTCTGCTAATAATTCAGCAGATAAGTTAAATTCATTGAATTTCAATTCTTTCTTCTTTCTAAAAAGTGGTGCGAAGCCACTTTATCACACTTCTTTTCAATGCGAAAACGCACTGATTGCATAGGAAGTCTCCTTCCCGGTTACCTGTCGCAAGACTCATCTAAAGGAAAACCCAATCGTTTTTTTATGGAATTCCCTTCTGCGAAAAATGTTTTCGCACTAGCGGATTTGGTTGATTAAAGTCGTTTTCCAAACGAAAAGACACCAAGATCCTCCTTGTGGGAGATTGACCAACATTCCTTTTCTAATTGTTCCATCTCACCAGCATTTCTCTCATACAAGTTTGCAACTTATCTAGTATAACACAATGGACGACCAAATGATAGTCAAAGGAGAATAATTTTATTTTTTAGGAAAAATTTTTAAAAACTTGAAAATAGTCAAGAGGGCAGTTTCCCCTAGATTTAGCTGACTTTCTTCTGACACCGTTCAAGAATCCCTTTAAATAGGAGTATAAAAACTTCGGAAAAACTTTTTTTGGTAGTTCTTGCGTTTTTACAAATAAATATGTATAATACAGTTAGTATCTAAAATATTTCTGTATAAAGAAATAGGATCATTTTATCTGATTCAACGATTTATTCTAAGTTCTGATTTATTTAGAACCACTCAGTACTATTAAATCTACTCCTACTATTTCCAAGAAGATTTTGTACAGTCAATGAACTATTCACACTGCCCCTTCTTTGGAGAGGAGGGCAGGTGTCTAGATGGTTCCTATTTCTCAGATTATTCTAGATACGAAGAGGCTCGGATTTCTCCAAGCCTCTTTTTTATCTTTGTTTCACAATCCACCGCATAACCTTTCCCAAAATGAGCCATAATATAAAGCTACATACGGATACATAAATCCAAGCATTGGGATCCTTTGTCATCGGAAGAGGGATATTCATTCCAAAGAAACCGGTGATAACGGCTAAAACCGCCAACAAGGCTTCAAAGATGGTTAGGGTTGTCAAATTGTCATTCAAGTTGTTGTTTAGGATATTGTTGTAAGATCCTGACAACTGTTGCAAGACATTGGAAATCAACTCAGTCATCGAAGCCAACTGACGCGCTTCGATCATGGCATCATCAAACTGCTCTTTTTCAACATCATTCATCCTGCGATAAATGGCATGCGCTTTAATATGTTCTAGCAACATCCGATTTTGCTTGGCTGCTGCGACCAGATACACCATACCGGTCTCAAGGTCAGACAGGGCATAAAGATTCTTGGTCGTCGTTGTCTTTCGAAGCAAACGATTGAGTTCATCCTTGTGCTTATCTAAGCGATCAATAATCGGATAATAAGCATTACTGATCATTTCAAGACCTGCAAAAAGCAACTTATAGATCGACAACTCCCCATGGCTTTCCAAATAGCGAACCATTTGTTCAATGATATAGGCATTGTCCTGGTTACTGATGGTCACGAGTCGCGTATCTTGAACGATAAAGGTCATAGGGATGGTTTCGTAGTATTCCTTGTCCTTTTCTAAATCCAATACATTGTAGATAAATGTGATCGTACCGTTTTCTCGATTATAATCCATATGGGCACGTTCGTTCTTATCCATCGCGTACTCAATGGTTTCTTTGTCAATCTCGTATTTTTTATAAAGATATGAGTTTTCAGCAATCATATCCGAGTCGATATTGATCCATTTCCGATCTTGACCCAATTGTTTTTCGATAAACATTCCGTCTCCTTTCTCAACTGTTCTCTATCAAAATGATATTTTTATTTAAAAACTGCACTGGCTAATGCTTGCTGGATTTCAATGACGCTGCTGTCACTCTTGAATTGTAAAACTTCTGAAGGCTCGACTGCAGAAGAGACCCAGATTTTTAATTCGGCATCCAAATCAAAATGACCGGAAGTTTCGACTGAAAATCGAGAGATCGAGCGATAAGGAAGGGATTTGTAGGACGTTTTCTTTCCTGTTACTCCTTGCTTATCCACCAAGATCAAACGAAACTCTGTAAAGACGATTAAATCACGAATCAAGCTAAAAGCAAGTGTGACTTGCTCTCCCGGCACCAAGATATCTTCCAGATCTCTTTCTACTTTATCAACATTCTTTTGAGAGGCATTGCCCATCAAACCACTTAATAATCCCATCATTTCTCCTTTATAAGCGAAAACGGATAGATTTTCGTTTTCTTATTCTATTGTTATGGATCGATTTTGAATCGTTCCTTACCCCATCTTTTCTTCCAGCTCAACATCTGGATACTTATCCGCAAACCAGCGGAGGGCAAAGTCGTTTTCAAAGAGGAAGACAGGTTGGTCAAAGCGGTCCTTCGCCAAGATATTCCGGCTTGAAGACATGCGCTCATCTAAGTCTTCTGGTTTGATCCAGCGAACGGTCTTTTTACCCATTGGGCTCATGACCACTTCGGCATTGTATTCATTTTCCATCCGGTGCTTAAAGACTTCAAACTGAAGTTGACCAACGGCACCTAACATGTATTCACCTGTTTGGTAGTTGGTATAGAGCTGAATAGCTCCTTCTTGCACCAATTGCTCAATCCCTTTGTGGAAGGATTTTTGCTTCATGACGTTCTTAGCTGACACTTTCATGAAGATTTCAGGCGTAAAGGTTGGCAGTGGTTCAAATTCAAACTTGTTTTTGCCCACTGTCAAAGTATCTCCAACCTGATAAGTACCGGTATCGTAAACCCCGATGATGTCTCCTGCTACAGCATTGCTGACATTTTCACGGCTTTCGGCCATAAATTGAGTCACGTTAGATAACTTAGCGCCCTTACCAGTACGAGGCAGGTTGACGCTCATCCCACGCTCAAATTCGCCAGATACGATCCGCACAAAGGCGATCCGGTCGCGGTGACGAGGGTCCATATTGGCTTGGATTTTAAAGACAAAGCCTGAGAAATCCTTATCATAAGGATCGACAAGTTCGCCATCTGTCTTCTTGTGGCCGTGTGGCTCCGGAGCAAACTTGAGGAAGGTTTCCAAGAAAGTCTGTACTCCAAAATTGGTTAAGGCTGAGCCGAAGAAGACGGGAGTCAATTCACCCGCAAGGATGGCTTCTTTTGAAAAGTCATTTCCTGCTTCTTGCAAGAGTTCGATATCGTCTTTTACTTGCTCGTAGAAAGGGTTGTTGGCAAAAAGCTTGTCTCCGTCTTCTAGACTAGCAAAACGCTCGTCTCCTTTATAGAGTTCCAAACGTTGGTTATAAAGGTCATAGAGTCCCTCAAAGGCTTTCCCCATCCCAATCGGCCAGTTCATTGGGTAACTGGCGATTCCCAAGACTTCTTCTAATTCTTGTAAGAGGTCCAGTGGCTCACGACCGTCACGGTCCAGCTTATTCATAAAGGTAAAGACGGGAATGCCACGGTGTTTCACAACCTCAAACAGTTTCTTGGTTTGAGCCTCGATACCCTTGGCAGAGTCTACAACCATAACCGCGGCATCCACCGCCATCAAGGTCCGGTAAGTATCTTCTGAGAAGTCCTCGTGCCCTGGGGTATCTAGGATATTAACGCGCTTGCCATCGTAGTCGAACTGCATAACAGATGAGGTTACCGAAATCCCACGTTGCTTCTCGATATCCATCCAGTCAGATTTAGCAAAGTTTCCTGTTTTCTTCCCTTTGACAGTACCGGCTTCCCGAATCTCTCCCCCAAAGTAGAGCAACTGCTCTGTAATCGTCGTTTTACCAGCATCCGGGTGGGAGATGATGGCAAAGGTACGGCGTTTTTTAATTTCTTCTTGTACGTTCATGTTCCTAATTCTTTCTCTTCTTATTTTTTGATAAATTTATAAATTCATCTCTACATCGGATTTCTCCTCAATTTCTCTATCTGTCCTATTATAGCGAAAATAGGTACTTTTTTCAACGATGATTCTTCTTTGAGAGCAAAAAGAAAGACCAAAATCCGTCGATTCTAGTCCTCTTATCATGACTGTTAGAAGGCTCCAAATCCTCCGCCACCGCCACCATCAGAAAAGCCACCGCCGTCAAAACCGCCACTGCCATCTGAGGAGTTAGTAGAGAAGCTTGAAACGCTATAGGAATCATCTGCATAACTCATCAAGGTAGAGCCGTCTAGGAAGGAATTTGAAGAGGTCGTTATCCAAACAACAGCATCCCAATCCTCATATGGTAAGGAAATCTGATGATTTTTGAGTACCTGACTCACTTTTTTAGCTTGACCATACATAGTTGCATAGACTAAGATGCGATTCCATAGGATGACACTCTCAAGTTCTGCTTGGTTGAAATTTGGAATACTTTCGATCATATTTCGAAAGGCCATCCATTGGAATTGTGAATCCAAGTTTTCTAAGGATTGGAGATGTTCTTCGCGAATTTTCACAAGAATATAAAATGGAATGAAGAGAACGACCAACAATACAATCATCCAAAAATAGAAGGAAGATAGGTGTGATCCAAATCCAAGAGATAAGAAACACATGCTCACAAATAAGATCAGTAAGAGCCAAAAATGTAAGGCACAGCCTGTTTTAGAAAAAGCTTCTTCTTTTTCAGATAAGTCTCTAAAATAAGAAGGCAATCCTAATTTTGCAATTTCCTTTTCTACCCCTTTTGACAATTGCTGGGCATCCTTTTTTAAAAGCGATTGAACGGCACTTCCGACTTTTCGAATACGGTCTCGTTGTGTATCTGATTTAGCAGCTCGAAAATCTTTTTTTAAGGCTGCTTTGTCGATTTTATACCTTGAAAATACTTCACTGATATTGATTTCAGATTCTTGATCAAAGATCATTTCAATAAACTTCAATTCAAAATCAGCCAAGCCTTCATAATGGAGACAGGTCAAGGTTTCCCCATTTTCATTCCTAGTCAAACGAAGATTTCCTCGATCAATGAGATCCAATATAGTTGCTTGGATGAGATGATTGAATTTTAATGGTCCTTTCTCTCTAGATATCACCATCCGTTCAAAATCAAGTTGATACAGTGCCTTAGCTAGGACAAGAGGAGGTAAATTCTGTGGTGGTTCGTATAATCGTACTCCTTTTGCAATCCGACGAGTTCTGGTACTGATAAAATACCGGATCCATGGAATGAAAGCGAGGATAAATAAAAGAATCGATACAATTGGTACAACCTTAAGTAGAAGGGTCCGATAGAGGAACGTTTTTTGTTCAATGGATTTCTCTTTTTTGAGAAATTTCTCTTTTCCTTTTCCCTTGTTAATCTCATTTGCTTGTTCTCGACGCAGGGCTTCTGTCATTGGCCAATAGGCATGCAGTTCGAGCTTTCCATTTTTTGGAAAATCCTTTGTCCAAATATGATAACCAGTTTCAGTCCGTTCGACTTGGGCTGGTGGATTAAAGTAACCAGTATGGGCATACAGTTTTCCTTGCTTAGCATCCAAGCCATCCACATAAAAATCTAATTTCGCGACTTTCTCATCTCCATCTGAAATAGGAAACCAATTCAGTTCTGCAATATCCTTGTAGAAAGTCAAGAGATGATCAATCTTCCATTTCACTTTGATCTTGACTGTGCCACCGACGATACGGGCATTGTATATTTTTAATTGACGGCCATCTTCCAGATCTGTTTCCTCTACACGAATCTCTCGTTTTTCCCCATCCACATAGGCTTCCACCTCAGGATTACGATGAATCTTAAACCCTTTTGGAAGAGGATCTGCGCTTCCTAAGGTCACATATTGACCATGATAGCCTGTCTGAAACTGATAGGTCAGCTCTTGTGTAAATGTTGCTTGGCTATCTTCCTGCAATTGGAGGTGTCCTACATAGGATTCAATCGAATAGCGAACTTCATCATCTGCATGTGCGATCGTGATTGTACAAACCAAACTCCAAATAAGGGAAATCATTAGCAAGAAACGCTTCATATATTCTCCTTTAATATAAAACAGGGTTGAGACCGAGATGTCCCAACCTTCCTACTTGTTATTTTCTCACTTTCACCCGCTCACTTCTGCGACTGAAGAACTGATTAAAGAGTAATAAAGCAAGGGCTAAAATACTGGATACAACCAGATAATTGAGCCATACCTTATCCCCTCTCATAATCGGAGGGCGGGCCATCAAGCCATAATTTCCTCCCGTCAATTGATTGACTCCAACCAGGAATAAATCTAAGGCAAAGGTATAGAGAACAATCTGACTATTTTTTAAGAGGTTTCGATCATACCATCTCAAGAGATATATCAAGGAATTGATGAGGAGACAGTAATGTCCGAGGAGGAAAGAAAAGCTCGTAATATGAGGGAAAGTGTAGGGATCAAAGACTGGATAGCCCAAAGCAAAGATGGCTCCACTCACTCCCATCAAGGCAAAGAACTGTTTGCTTTTCCAGCGGTCTGGTAAAAACAAGACCGCAAACATGGCCAAGCGGCAATGATAAAATGGTAAGCTATTGGACCAAGGAATGTGGTAGGCAAAATACCAAAGATACAAGCAAATTAACTGGAAGCCTTGTAAGTATTGAAAGCATTTACGAAATTGCTCATTCTGATAATAGCGAAGTGACATCATAATCGCTGTCACAACGAACAAGACCATCACACTATACCAAAGTGCTGAGATTGCTGGTGGTGCTGTTGATTCTGTAGTGAAAAAATGATGCATAAAATCTCCTTATTTAAACAGATTTAGGTATTCTTCTTTTCTTACTGTACTGAACGATCGTATTGATGAAAATCAGTGTCCCCGTCATGAGGACTGTCACGATCAAATAGTTGAGCACAAGGCCATGGTCTCCTAGCACAGGTGGTCGACGCAGAAAGCCATAGTTTCCGCCCGTTACAAGGTTGGCTAGAACAATAATGGCATTGACTCCAAAAGTCATCTGACAGATCTTCCAAACAGCCCCTTCTTCCACCTGGTAGGATTGAACCAGATAGATTAGACAGTTGGCCAAGAGGGCCCAGTGACCAAAGACATTGTTGATCGAGGAAACGTGAGGAAAAGGGTAGGGATAAAAAACAGGATGAACCAAGGCCATAATGGAGCCAAAGACTCCCACGAGGGCAAAATATTGCTTGAAGCTTCCCTTGGGGGCCAAAAGAATAATCCACATGGCCATCCGGCTATGATAGAAGGGAAGACTCTCTGAAAAAGGCAAGCGAGCTGCTAAATACCAAGAGTTGATGATGAGCAACTGGATCAACTGTCCCCAATACCAAAAGTTTTGGTAGCTTTTGGAGTGAGCAAATCGAATGGACAGAACTGCCACTACCACCAATGAAGTCGGCAATAAGAAATACCAGGCCCCCAATTGAGGAGGGGCCGTTGGTTGACTGGTAAAAAATAAGTCCCGAAGTGCCATGATTTCTTTCCCTTATCTGCTTTTTTATTCTGAACGCGAAACAATACTCTCTTCGACCATCTTGTATTTGTAGCGCTGGTTGACCAAGCAAATACCAGCCACCATCACGATGCTGACCAAGAGGTAGTTCAAAAGAGCACCGTGGTCTCCAATGATTGGTGGACGTCGTAAGAAGCCGTAATCTCCTCTGGTCAAAAGATTAACCAAAAAGATGACTGCATTCATACCAAAGGTGATCTTAACAATCCGTAAGGTGTCCTGTTTTTCCGACTGATAAAAATCCTGTAGGTAAATCAAACTATTGGCAAACAAGGCCCAGTGACTAAAAATCAGGTTGAGTACAGTAATATGGGGGAATGGGAAGGGGTCAAAGGCCGGATAAACCAAAGCCGCAATGGATCCTAGAACACCCAACAAGGCAAAATATTGCTTGATATAGGTCCCTCTAGGAGCAAAAAGGATCGCAAGCATAGCCAAGCGACAATGATAAAAGGGTAAATTATCTGTCAAAGGCATGTGAGCGAGAATATACCAAGCATTAATAGTCAAGACTTGGATCAACTGCGCCCAATACCAAAAGCGTTGGTAGCTTTTAGACTGTGCATATTTGATGGAAAAGTAGCCAACCACCAACAAAGAAGCTGGCAGAATGAAATACCAGAGCCCAAACTCAGGCGGGGCTGATTTTTGGTTCGTAATCAATAAATCCCAAAATGTCATTTTTCTATTCCTTTAGTTTATAGTAGCCTATTTTTGTATAACTTCCTTCACATTTGCTAGGCTTTTTCTAATTCCTCTACCAATTTGGCTAAATGCATGGAATTGCTTCCCTTGATGAGGATTTGGTCCTGCTCTTTTAAGCTTTCCTTGACTTGTTTGACCATGTCCTCAAACTGGTCTTCCTCAGCTGTTTTTTTGAAATAATAGACATGTCCAAGTGGGAACATCTGACTCGCTAATTGAGCCAAGCCCGCAATGTCTTGCCCATAGAAAATAACGGTATCCAAGACATCCGGCGAGAGGCTGAGGATCATTTGGTTGTGCAGATCTACAGATTGCTCCCCTAGTTCTTTCATATCTGCAAGGACGGCTAATTTTCGGCCATTTGGATTCGCAGGAATAGTCGAGAAGGTTTCTAAAATCAAACGCATAGCTGTCGGATTAGCATTATAGACATCGGATAAGATATCTGCTCCATTACTGGCCTTTTTCCATTCCGTTCGGTTGCGCGTCAATTGCAAGGTAGCAAAACTATCACGAATCGCCGCTTCGCTCACTCCTTCTTGCAGGGCAACATAAGCTGCAATCATGGCATTGGTCGCATTGTATTTTCCTGTTACTGGTAGATCAATCGCTTCTTCTAAGAAATTAGCACGGAAAGTTAAGCTATCCTTTCGCTCTACCAACTCGGTAATAAAAATCTCCTCGTCTGGACCAAAGCGGACCACTTTTTGTTTTTCAGGGAGGTAGGCATTCACGATCGGATCAGCTGGAACCACCAGAAGGCCACCTTCTGGCATGCCATCCGCAATTTGGAGTTTTCCTTTTGCGATCTCACTTCGATCTTTGAAAAATTCCAAATGGGCTTCCCCAATTAAGGTGACAATAGCAGCCTTGGGATGCGCCAGTTCTGACAAAAGATGGATATCTCCTAGATGGTCTTGCCCCATTTCAAGGACCAGTTTGTCTGTCCCTTCTGGCATATGGAGAACTGTATAAGGAAGACCAATTTCGTTATTATAGTTTCCCTGTGTTTTATAGGTCAGGTAAGTAGTGGACAAAAGCTGTGCCAACATATCTTTTGTGGTGGTTTTACCATTTGACCCCGTCACTGCAAAAACATCTACTTTTGTCTTTTGAAGATAGGCAGCAGCCAGGTTTTGAAAAGCACTCAACACATCTTCTACCAAAATATAAGGATGCCCTTCTACCACTTTCTCTGAAAAAGTGGCTACGGCTCCGTTTTCAAAAGCAGTCTCAATAAAGTCATGACCATCACGCGCTCCCTTTAAAGGAACAAACAGGTCTCCAGGCCCAATCAAACGGCTGTCAAATTCAGGCTTGACGAGGGCCACATCTTCAAATTGGCTGATATCATTTTTTGCATGTACTAGATGAGCAACTTCATGTAATGTGAGATTCATATCCGACTCCTCAGTTCTCCGTAGCGTCTTCAAAAATTTGGACGCTCCTATCAAATTCTTCTCATTATACCATATTCTAGACCACAAAAAAAGTGGCTGGGACAGAAGTCCTAGCCTCTTGATTGTTTTAGGATTGTCGAGCAAGACGCAGTGGTTGAGTGGGCTCTACTACGCTGATTTCATCAGCTTTTACAGCCCTACTCAACTGTGCGGAGGTGGGACGACGAAATCGAATTCTAACGAATAACCGATTTCTGTCCCACTCTCTCTTTTCTTACAACAAATGCGCTTCGTGTTTTTGGAAGACTTCTTTTCCAAGCTCTACTAACTTGGTGATCAAATCTGTATAGTTGAGTCCCATATTGTCCCAAAGCAAGGGATACATAGACCATTGGGTAAATCCTGGCATGGTATTGAGTTCGTTTAAGAAGATCTCTCCTTTATCGGTATAGAAGAAATCACAACGCGCTAAACCTAGACCACCGATCGCACGAAAGGCTTTTTCTGCGTTGGTCCGCATAGTTTTCACAACCTCAGGGTCCAATTGAGCTGGAATCGCCATGGTAATTTTGTTGTCGATGTATTTGGCATCATAATCATAGAAGGCCACATCTTTCACAACTTCACCTGGCAAGGTGCTCTTCACATCATAGTTTCCAAGAAGTCCAACTTCGATCTCACGCGCATTGACTCCTTGTTCTACCAAGACACGGCTATCGTATTTGAAGGCTAATTCGAGAGCAGCCCGAAGCTCTATTTGGTTTTCAGATTTTGAAATCCCTACGCTTGAACCCATATTGGATGGTTTGGTAAAGACAGGATAAGAGAGATTGGCTTCAATTGCAGCAATTTTCTCATCAATGTCATCGCCTTCCACTACAGCTACATAAGGAACTTGTGGAATCCCTGCAGATTCCAAAACCCGTTTGGTGGTAATCTTGTCCATGGCCACACTGGAAGCTAGGATACCACAGCCGACATAAGGCATTTTCAAGACTTCTAAGAATCCTTGAATGGAACCATCTTCTCCCATCGGTCCATGAAGAACTGGAAAGACCACTGCTCCTTCCTTGTAAATCCCAGATGGAGCCACTTTTTTAGACCAGTCCACTGTCTCATTGGTCATCAATTTCTCATCATCCGCTGGTTTCTCTTCAAAAGCTTGCGTCTGGATGAAGTCTCCTGACTGCGTAATAAAGTAGGTTTGAACCGAAAATGCTTGGTAATCAATCGCGCGCATCACGCTTTCTGCTGAAAGAACAGATACTTCACGTTCTGCACTACGTCCACCATACAACAGGATTAAGTCTTGTTTACTCATAGTTTCTCCCTAATTGTTCCCTTGATTTCTTACTTGATAGTATACCACAATGATAGCCCTTTCGAAAGAACTTCTCTTATAATTCTGTCCGATTTTCAATCGCACGAAGCAAGGTCACTTCGTCCGCATACTCGATATCGGCTCCAACTGCCAGACCACGTGCCAAACGAGTCACTTTGATCCCTGCTGGCTTGAGCACGCGTGAGATATACATAGAAGTCGCTTCCCCGTCTGCCGTCGCATTGGTCGCAACAATGACCTCAGTAACTGTTCCATCCATCAAGCGACTGAGCAAACTCTTGAGATTGATATCATCGGGTCCCACGCCATTCATGGGTGAGATCAAGCCATGCAAGACATGATAGCGACCGTGGTATTCCTGGATATTTTCCATAGCAGAGACATCCCGGCTATCTTCTACAACAAGAATGAGGGATGGATCCCGCGTTTCATCTCGACAAATCTCGCAGGTTTCTTCATCAGTCAAATTGCCACAAATACTGCAATACCCTAGCTCACGCTTGGCATTTAGTAAGTTCTTGGCAAATTCATTAACATCATCATCTGACATGCCAATAGTGTAAAAAGCAAGACGGGTCGCTGTTTTGATCCCAATTCCTGGCAACTTGGAATAGCTGTCAATTAATTTTGCAATAGGTGCTGGATAAAGCATAGTTTCCTTTCTAATTCATGGGGTGTTTCTGATTGTATAAGTTAATAATGTCACGCGTAATGGAATGACTAACTGTCGCCTGTAGATTGGTATTATGTGGAAAGACCACCGCTACCGCAATCTTTGGATTATTCGATGGTGCATACGCCACCACATTAGTATTAATGGCTTGTTTGCCCCCATCGACAGTGGTTTCAGCTGTACCAGTCTTTGCACTGATGGGCACACTGGCCCCACGACCAACGGTTTTTCCTGTCGTCAACCCACTCGTACCATTGGCCACTTGGTAAAACCCTTGCTTGATCAAAGCCATGTTCTCCGCTGAGATATGGACTTGATTGAGCTCCTTGGCTTCGATCGCTTTTTTCAACTGACCGAGGCCACCTTGATCATTATTGTCATAGATGCCTTCGACGACATGAGGACTCACCCGCTTCCCATCATTTGCAACGGTTGCCGCATACTGAGCCAATTGCATAGGGGTGTAGTTGTCAAACTGGCCAAAGGCATTGGTCAAATAATTACCGACTGTATACTCTTTCGGGATAAAACCGGTCGATTCATTGGGAAGGTCAATCCCCGTTGACGTTCCAAGACCGTACTCTGCAAAAGTAGAACGGAGTTTTTTCATAGCAGGGTCCACTTGATCTACTTGTAAGGTCATATTTGGAGTGTAGGGTTGCCCCATCATCTTAAGAGCAATTTGAACCATGTAGGTATTGGAAGAATATTCCAAAGCTTCTACTGCATTGATGGAGCGACTGCCATATTGGGTAAACCAAGAGTTAATCGGCGTTGATCCTGCAAAAATAATGGGCTGATCGGTCAGTACTTGATTGCCGGAAATGGCACCATTTTCCCATCCTGAAGTCAAGGTTGCTCCTTTAACGACCGATCCTGGGACGAAAACATTGGTGACTGTTCCCAAAGCATCGGTTGATAAATCTTGACTACCAGCCTGGTGTTTGATCCCTGCCATGGCAAGGACTTTCCCTGTATCAGGCTCAAGGGCTACAGCATAGACACCTTCGGAGTAGGTCGCATTTCCAGCTTGCAACTCTGCGCTAAAGGCAGAGCGGAGAATATCTTCCACCCCTTTTTGGAAATCCAAGTCAATCGAGAGCTTGAGGTTTTCCCCCTTAGCTCCTTTTGAAATGTCTACCACTTTATCCATATTGCCATTTTTATCCAGGAGAATTTCTTTTTCACTGCGTTTTCCTTGAAGGACGTTTTCGTATTCCTTTTCGAGATAAGAGGTTCCAACCCGGTCATTGAGGGCATAACCTTTTTTGACATAGTCCTCGACTTCTTCTGCTGGAAGTCCTGCCTGCTCAGTCGAAACCGTTCCGATGATAGAAGCTAAAGGAGTATCCAAAACCTTGCGGTCCCAGCTGGTCGTGATCGCAATTCCAGGAAGGTCCTGACTGTCAGCCGCGATGGTCGCAATCTGCTCAGCTCCTAGTGCTTGCGTCGAAATAATCCCCGTCGCAAAATTCTCCACAGCATTCATCTGGCTATAGAGATAAATAATCTTTTTCTCATCATCCGTATAGCCGAGTTTTGAAGGGTCGATACTATCCACTGCCGCTTGATAAATCTTGGCTTCCGGCAGGCGGTTGCCATCGGTATCAAATTTCTTTTTCTCAGGCAGGTGTTCCACGACCTCTTGGTAGACCTTGGTATTGGCTAGATAGTAATCCACTTCTTGCCGTTCGGTTACTTGAGGATTTTCTACATCGACATACTGCAAGAGTTTTCCAGCTGTCTCTCGCATTTCTTGGGCCGTCATTTTACGATCCCGAGTAAAGGTAAGGACTTGTTTTCCCACATTTTCCACCAAGGGCTTACCAGAAGCATCATAGATTTGCCCTCGCACACTCCCTTGTTTGACCGTCTTTTTGGTAGCTTTTGCCAATTTATCCGTATAGTAGGCTTGGTGAGAGATCTGCATATAGCCAAGTCGGGTAATCAGAACCAAAAAAAGAAGGCAAATCAAACTAAACAGCAGATAGAGTCTGCGTGTGATCGAATGATTCTCAAACTTCCGTATTTTCTTCTTCATGAAATTTTCTATCCTTCTTTTCTAATCAACACTTACTTTCCATTTTACTATTTTTCCAAGAGTATCTCAAGAAAAGGAAGAGCCCTTTCCTGGAATTTAATAAAGAAAAAAGATTGGACAGACTCGCCCAATCTCTTCTTCTAATAAGTCACAACATTGATTTTTCCTTTGTCATACTCAGCAATGAAAATATCCAAAACGTTGTCATAGCCTTCTTTTTCCAATTCAGCTAGCAACCACTCTTCACTTTTCCCAATTGTTTCCAAAATTTCAAGCTGAACCACACCATCCGTAATGATTGGGTATTTAGGATTTTCATCCCCCGCACGGACAACGATCATTTGACCGTTTTGTTCAATGACAGCTCGTTTCACTCCCTTTAATTGGAAAATTCCTTGTGAACGCAATTTCAAGGCAACGTCTGAAGCAGAAAGTCCCTTGGATCGACAAGCTTCCGGATCAAGCTTCCCATTTTTGATAATGACAGTTGGTTTGCCATCGATCAAGTGCTTCATAAAACGGACATTGGTATTGAGCCATTTTAAGAGTAAGATCAAAATAGTCCACATCAAGAGAATCACAATGTATTGAAGAATAGTAATGGAGCTATTGTAGATGACCCCACCAATAATTCCCCCAAGAACAAAGTTCTGTATCTGGTCTACTGCAGAACTTGGTGCTAAGTTTCCTTTCCCGGTCACATTGATTACAAATACCAAGGAAATCAAGCCGATAGCTAATTTAATCAAAATGGCTAAAAAATCTACTGTCATTTGTTCACCTCCACAAGTTCCACGTCTGTTTTATACAGATCCATCTTTTCTAATAGGTAGCTATCTAGGTCAGAGCCTGCGATAGCTCGGTAATAAACCTCTCCAACCTTCAGGATCGCCCCATCTGTGGCTGCTGAAGTATTGACATAGACATCTTCTTTTTTGACATCCAACTCCTTTGAGATGACCTCAATAAAATGGAGTGAGCGTTGGAACTGATCATTATTACTTTGGCTATTTTGGAAATTGCTGATACTGATCAAGACCACTGCAACCAGAGTCAAAATCGAGATAATGGATAATTCACGGAATTTGCTATCGTGCTTCTCCCGATAAGCTTTCACCGCAAAAAAACCAGTCAGTAGAATGAGCAAACCAGAGATCCCAATAGTCACCCAATTTTGCTGGCTGATCTGACTCAATACATAGTCATAAGAGTAAAATTTCATAATGAACTCCCTTTCTCCAAATGAATTCAAGCTATTATAATAGATTTCAGGGGAGAATTCAAGGCATTCTAATCAGAAAAAAATATATTTTTTGTTATAATAAAATTATCTATCATGTCAAGAAAAGGAAATACAATGAAACTCATTTCATGGAATATCGACTCGCTTAATGCTGCATTAACTAGTGATTCAGCACGTGCTAAACTCTCTCAAGAAGTCCTTCAAACCTTGGTCGCTGAGGATGCAGATATCATTGCCATTCAAGAAACCAAGTTATCCGCCAAAGGACCTACTAAAAAACACCTCGAAATTCTTGAGGAACTCTTCCCTGGATATGAAAACACCTGGCGCTCTTCTCAAGAACCGGCTCGTAAAGGCTATGCCGGAACCATGTTTCTCTATAAAAAAGAACTCACACCCGTTGTGACTTTCCCAGAGATCGGAGCCCCTTCGACCATGGACTTGGAAGGTCGGATCATTACCTTGGAATTTGATAAATTTTTCGTTACTCAGGTATACACACCTAACGCTGGTGATGGTCTCAAACGTTTAGAAGAACGTCAAGTTTGGGATGTCAAATATGCGGAATATTTGGCTGAATTAGACAAAGAAAAACCTGTCCTTGCAACCGGTGACTACAACGTTGCTCACAAGGAAATCGACCTTGCTAACCCAGCCAGCAACCGCCGTTCGCCAGGATTCACAGACGAAGAACGCGAAGGATTTACAAACCTTTTAGCAGCAGGATTTACAGATACCTTCCGTCACCTACATGGTGATGTTCCTGAGCGCTATACCTGGTGGGCACAACGCAGCAAGACTTCAAAAATCAACAATACAGGCTGGAGAATCGACTATTGGTTAACCTCAAACCGCATTGCAGATAAGGTTACTAAATCAGACATGATTGACTCAGGCGCACGCCAAGACCACACACCGATTGTCTTGGAAATTGAATTATAAGGATTTTCTTTATGAACTACAATGCAGTAATTCCCGAGTTTATGGTTTCGAATATAGAACAGTCCCGTTCCTTCTACTGTGATTTGCTCGGTTTCACCATCGAATACGAGCGCCCAGAAGAAAAATTTCTCTTCCTGTCTCTTGAAGATTGCCAGCTCATGCTAGAGGAGGGGACAGTTGAAGAATTAGCTGAACTAACCTACCCATTTGGCCAAGGAATTAACATCTCCTTTGGTATAGAGGATGTCCCTAGGCTCTATCAGAAATTGTTAGAAGCCAACTATCCTATTCATCGCCCATTAATTAAAAGAAAATTTCGTGTTGACGACCATTATATCTATCCTCATGAATTTGCAGTTTTAGATCCAGATGGCTATTTTTTAAGATTTAGCGAATAAGAGAATAGATCACTAGAGTAGAAAAAGAAACAAAAAAAGAAAGAGACT